>NZ_CP092105.1 GCF_016918765.2 Flagellatimonas centrodinii | reverse complement strand
CGCCATCGGAATGGCACAACACCTGGTCGAATAGCGTAGTCATCCTGATGTCCCTGAAGTCCAGACATCAGGGTCCAGCCACGAGGGTGCCCCGCAACTGGCTTCAGGGCAGCGGGAGTGAACCAAGTGGATCGCCGCGCTCGCGCGCATCGAGCACCTGCTGCAGGTCGTGCTCGATCTTCTCGATCAGATGTTGCTCGCGAGTACGAATACGCTTGCGCATATCAGGCCAGTCCAGCTCAGCCAGAATCGCAAATTCGCCGTTGGCACCACGCACAGTTGCCGAGTAGATCACGCCAAAGGCATGCACGCCGCGAAAGATTTCGCCATTGGAACTCATGCTGATAGTTCGCCCGTCGGTCGGTGTCCATTCGTAGACGCCGGCGGACCCCGCGCAGCTCTCCTCTGGAGTCGTTCCACCGCGAGGGCCTCAGCGATCACCTACTTGTCTGGACTGCCAGACATCAATTCGATCAGATTCGGAGCACCAACGGCCGTAGATGCGACCGGCGTTAAAAGCTGCGCCTCTCTTACCGCCGGCGCCGGCACCGCCGCTTTCAAGACCTTGCTGCGGATCTCCTGCAACAATCGCAATTGCTCGATGGCGGTTGTCTGAGCCGGGCCGTCGGCTTGGGGATTGGTCAGGATTGCTATCTGTTCCCGGGACAGGGTGTCTATAGCACCCAAGGCTCCGCTGCTACCGCTGAGGTTGGATATGCCGACCTTCAGGTGAGCAACTGTCTGGGATAGGTAGTCGTGGCAGACCTTTGCCGGGCTTCCATCATCAGGCACCTTATCGCCGGCGGTATGCCGCGCAAGGACGGTGGTGCATAACTCGTCTCCGAATTCGCGATTCATGCTCGCAACGGCAATGTTGTGAACGGCAGCTGCAACGGCTGTGAGGTCACGCTGCGCGCCACCCGAAATGACCTCAAGCTGACCTGTGGCAGAAACTGTCGGTATTCCGTTCTTCGCGGCCAACAACAGCTCTTCGTAGTGCGCCAGCGCCTCCTTCTTCAACTTCACCGCGGTGGCCGCGTCAGCAGATGCTTTGTCGAGCTTCCCTTGTTCAGTCTTTACGACTTCAAGCGCCGCCTTCGCCGCCTCGGCCTTCGTCTGGTCTACCGGCGTGGCTGCCTCAGCTTCGCTAAGCGCCTTCTCTGCAGCCGCCAGCTTCTCGGTCTTGTGCTTGCCGGCCGCATCGGCTGCAGCCTTGGCTGCCCCGTCCGCAGCTGTTACGGCAGCTTGTGCGGTAACCGTCTTGTCCGTTAGGAGCTCCACCTGGTCGAGTGCCGAGTTGCCGGCGCTTCCGCCCAGCACCACCGCTGGTGCACGGACTGCCCCGGTCAACTGTTCGATGGCCAGGATGGCGACCATTGAGCTCTGAAAGCGCCGTTGGAGGGTCTCGAACGAGGCCTCGCTGATCGCGCCATTGAGATAGCTCTCACAAAGCCGGTACATCGAATCGCGCATCAACTGAATGCTCTGCGTGCGCAGGCCGATGGAAGCGGCGGACTCGCCATATGCCACGGCCGCCGCGATCGTGTTGTCACCCCGCAAAGGGACAGAGGTATCTGCGCTGGCGATCAAGGCCGAGAGTGCATCCGGACTCGGCTCCGCACAGACAACGTGCCGGTATCTTCCCAGGCTATCCTTTGGCTCCAGCAGCCTCGAATGAACAACACGGGTCTTGGCATCCAGCACCATTACCTCGTCCCTATCCTCGCTGAGAGCGTCGAGGGAGTTATAGGTGCTCAGATGAGCACAGCCAGAGGCAAACAATGACAGCAGGACTGCAGCAAATGGGCGCATAGAATCCCTTTCTCGTTGATCTCCAGATCAACATGCGCAGCCCCTCCCATCCATCGCATGCGACCGTGAAGGACTTATATGCCGCGCCACGGCCGCGCGCAACCTCGCGCTATGGTCCGCCGCCGCGCTTCGCGTCAACGTGCAGATCAATCAGCTGCAGAACCGACTGAGCCATATCGAGGCGATTCCGCAGCCCGAGGAACTTGTTGTCCAATTCCTCGGCCCGGCCACGCTCGTTCACGATCTTGAATGCAATCGCGTCCGCGAGCCCGGAGCTGATCCTCAGGATGTCATTTGCCAGCAGGTTGGCGATGCGCAACCTGTCCCGCGGCCCGCCGTTGACGACATCAATCGCGAGCAGCTCGGCGCCAGGCGGGTGCGAACGGAGATGGGACGGGGTGGGGCACATTCGCTACTGTATAAACGGACAGTAGCTCGCGCAAGGGGGGCCTCAAACGAACAGAGCGCCTGCATTCCGCGCCATCAAGCGATCCTGTGGCATGCTTTGGTCGAGAAGGAGCTGCCGAGCTTCATCGGTCTTGCTCGGGAAGTCCTCAGGGGATGAAACAGCGACCATCGGCAGCCCAGCATCAGCGCGCCCTCTGCTATATGTGGCCACTAGCGAGCGAAAATCCGGTACCTTGCCCGAGCGTAGTTGGTCCAGCAGCCTGCGATGGCTGTAACAGTGGGCAAGGGCGTACCAGCCCTCGTCGATGCCGTACTGGAAGTGCAGGCCCACAAAGCCAGGCCTGAACACCACCCGCACGCGGCAGGCATGGTCTGCCCCCGTTGCACAGGGAGCCTCGACAATCACGCCAACGAACTCGGAGGCGGTCATCCTGAGCCCGCTGGGGCCCCACACCGATCGTCGATCGATGGGCCTCGCTCAACAACTTCGTGCCGAATGCCCAGCGCCTGCAGGTCACCTACACCGAGCATTGCCATCTCGTTGCGGCTGTACTGCATCCACCCCTGAAGCATCTCTTCATCAAATCCGCGGTCCAGGGACAAGATCTCGTCGATGATCTTCAGTTCGACCGGGGCGGTCGATTTGGCGCCGGTTACATAGTCAAAGGCCGCGTGGAATCCGAGGGCGCTCTGACGCTCGATGCTCGCATCAGGTGACCCTGCCCAGATGAAGGCACACGCGCTCAGGCACCGACCGACCACCGAAACCTCTGTGATCCCCAACGACTCACGCCGATCAAGGAACTTTCGCACCTCAATGACCTCGCCGCCGCCGTTTTCGACCATCGTCAGCCGCCTCGGCGGATGGATATCGCCGCCATCCGCACTGGCCAGCGCGGCAGCCAGGCGGTCGACCGCCCCGACAGGCACATCGCCACACCAGCTGACCTCACTGTCGCTAACTACGAAGTGCAGCTCGGTCATGCTTTGCAACTTGTCCTTGGTCAGGGAAAGTATCCAGCCGGCTGCTGAGCAGACGATCGCCGCAGTGGCAAGCAACCCTATGCGCTGTTCAATCGGCGAGGTCACTTCGCCCTTCACCTTCTGATGAACCACCAAGCTACAACCGATGACTAGGGGGCCAGCCATACATATCCCAAGGAGTCCCATCCAACTCGATGTCAGGAAGCCATTGGGGATCAAAAACTGATCCGGCATTTTTAACGCCACCACAATCACGCAAAGACTTAACAACCACAACACGATTAGCCCAAGACAAGCCGCATAGGCAAAGGGGCGGAACCCGTTCATTACGGCCATGCTGGCCGCCTGCTCCACCTTGGAGCGCACACTATCGACAGTCAATTTAATCTTCATTGCTCAGTATCACCAGAAGGTCAGTTACAGTGACTACGGTATCCCCAACCCACGAATAGATATCAGGCCGCGCACTTGGCCCGTTCACGCAACTCTAATCGGGATCGGCCTATCGATTCGCAGAATCGGTCGAGCATACTCAACCAGTGCTCGTATTCATCCGGGCGGAACTCCGGCTCAGCGAAGTCAAGACCAGCATTGGCGGTGTCGCTCTTGAAGGCCACCATCTGCGCACGGTATTCGTCGGTACTGCCAGCAAGGTGGAGATAGCGCGCCTGGAGCCGGCCAACCCGTCCCACCCGCTGCGCCCGATCCAAGGCCTGAGCCTCCTGTCGAGCTCCCCACATGCGGTCGTAGAAAACGCAATGTGACGCTTCAGGCAGGTTCAGGCCTCGAGCGCCCACCCCGTAGGTCAGCAGCGCGTTGCGCACCTTTCCTGATCGAAAGTGCTCATTCAGAGCCCGCGTTCGCTGAGCTGGGGTGTGAAGCCCGGTGTATACCACCACCTCGCGTCCCTGCTTTCGAAGTTGGCCAGCAATAATCTCGGCCGCAACAGGGCTCTCGAAGTAGGTGAGTGTGGTTGCCTGCTGATCTTCCAGCTCGCCAAGGAGGTCAACGCAGCGAAGCTGTTTGCTGGTCAGCCCCCCCGGCCAACGAATAGGGCCCTTGAGGTCCTGGGGGATGCTCGCCGCGCGACAGGCCGCCCCAAGTCGGAGGAGGACGACGACGAGGTTCAGCTTTCGCGACTCAATCTCAGAGCGGACCGTCCGATACCAGTCGACGAACTGCTCGGCTACGTCCACGTAGTAGCGGAGATGGACGGGGTCCCAGTCAACCGACTCAACCGTTACGGCAGGGTCCTCGATCTTCAGATACGGTTCAACCGCGGGCTCCTTGCGGACTCGACGCAGCACGTGGCGCCCAACAAACTGACGGTACAGATCGAGGTTGTTGAGGCTGGGGATCTCGCGTTTGGCGCCGGACTGCATTCCATCGGCGAACTGGTGGGTCACCCACTCGGTGACAACGAACTCCTCACGAAAGCGATCAACGCCACGTTCGGCGAGGGCAGCTGATGAGAACAGATCCGGGCACACAAAGGGGTGTCGAATCCCGTATGGCTGCGACTCGGAGCCGTCACCGCTTGTCCACGCGACCAGTGGCAGCAGATTCCTCGGAAGATTGGCGATCGGGGTTCCATCCAGTGCGACTCGCCGCTTGGGTGACAACCGGTAGAGCGCTTGAGTCTGCAAAGTGTCGGTGTGCGCAAGCAGCGACCCCTCGTCGGCGCATACGGTATGAAAACGACGCCGCAGCAGTGATGCCAGGGTGCGCCGAGCCCCAGGCCGGATCGGGTCCCTCAGCCGTTTGTAAGAGACGAGGTTGATTCGACGAAGATCCGCCACATCCTCAGGCCCAGCAATCACCTTGTAGAGATGGTCCGGCAGTCCGAAGCTCCTGAACTGGGCCAGCATTTCATGCACCAAGCCAGACTCGACGACAATTGCGTTGTGTGCTCCCCCGAGCAGGCAGATGCCAACAGCAATGCGCGACTTTCCGAGCGCCATCATGTGACCCGCCACAACCCCCCGCGTCATGCACAGTTCGATGACATCTTCACGCTGAAACGGCCAGGAACCCAAGAACCTATCGCCTCCGGCTGCCGTGAGCCTCCGTGAAAGAGCTGCGGCCTTGAGAGGAAATGCCGCCGCACGGCCGGCCTCGATCTGCCTCCAGCCGGGTTTTGGCGCGCTCACCATCGGGATATCCACGAGCTCACGCAATTGCTGGATCGATAGTGCGGGCATATTCGGCATGCCGGCGTACCGGTACCGCTCCGCATTGCAATCATCTGAGCGCTCCAGGACAACGACCGCCCCGCCGGGAACAGCCCCCGCCACAAGGTTTGTGGGGTCTGGGAAGTGAGCCCTAATCGCTCGGCAGCGGGCTCCGGCCAGGTCTCCAGGGCCATGCTGTCCGTGGGGGTCGAAGATCGTCCTCTGCAGTGGCGTCTTTTCGATCTGCGACCGTCGCCACCGCCGTTTGAGATATCCCAAGAGGTCCTGAGTTGGCTCCGGCTGGCCGCCAGCCGAGCGCAAGATCTCGCACATTGCGTCCAGTTTTTCCGTAGGGCCGTCCCCGGTCAGCAGCGCCTCGATCAAGAGCTTGCCATCGCCCGCATACTGCAGCCCCCTGGGCAGACGGGTCCCCTTGTGGTTCTCAACGCCTAGCCGGCACTCCAGCAGGCGATTGAGTGCCCGCGCCTCAAGCAGGGCACAACGGAATCCGAGCGTGACCCTCCGGCCTGACCGATCAACTCGAATTCGGCGGTCGCCAGTTACCGGGCCCGTGAACACCGGCTCGTGGTCGGACAGCTCACAATCGGTAAACGAAGGTCGCAGCCACCGCGGCTCTGGCAACGTCGCCGGCACCAGTGCACCGAACACACTCCGGGCAACATCCAGGCCACGCACTCGGATGGGATCTCCCACTCGCGGCGTCGTGACCAACAGCACGATCGATGTCGCAACCCGGGCCCCTTCAGCCACGAATGTCGAGTCCGGAAGGTCAACAATGCTATGAACGTTCCGCGCGAGCGCAGGATGATCACCCAACTCGTCCACGCAGGATCGAGGAAGGAGCGCCACCGTCACTCTGGCTGCCTGGTGCGCCTGGTACAGCGCGTACCAGTGGCTCAGAGCTGAGGACTTCGGGCCGAATCGGCCGACGCTCACGCAATCGAACGGTTCGAGCTGCGGTGATTCCAGGTGAAGCGAGAACGGCGGATTCAGCAGCGCCAGATCCATGCCCTGCACCCGCTTGCTGGCCATGGACCCGTCCCTAAGTACGGAACGCACCCCGGCCGCCGTGAGCCGTTCGCCCAGTGCGGTGACCAATGCTGAGTCGATATCGCATCCGTATACGGCATGGCAATCGCCCGCAAACTGCACCAGACGACCGCTCCCAATCGCTGGATCGAAGACACTGATTCGGCCGGCATCATCCTTTGGCCCCAGCGCAGCGTGTCCCAGGTCCCACATCAGGCGCGCCACGGGTTCCGGGGTGAAGAACTGGCCCTGAGTCACCAGGCGTCGGGCATGCAGCTCCCCGAGATTCGCGGCCTTGTCGACGCACTGCCCGCGCGAGCGGACCTGCGCCATGTCTTGGTACCAGTCGACGGCGCTCACCGAGCCCCTCCGTTGGGGTCAGCCGCCTCGATCGCCGCCAGCAGCTCGGCCGACAACTCGGTCGGCAACACAAGAATCGTCTTGTCCTTGAAGAAGCGCAGCGACACTGCAACCGGCCCTACGGGAACGCTACAGGGGATCTTGAACTTTTCATGGAGTTCGTAGCGCTGGTTGAAGGATCCAACACCCAAGGTCAAACCCGGGATTCGATTCGCGAGCAGCTGGCGGGCGCCCTCCTCGATCTCCCTCAGGACCCGCGTGATGTCGTAGGTAAACTGGTAGCCGGGGCCAACGATGGGACGCTCCACGCCGCGCCCGAGATTGAATGCAATGCCGCCCTTCACGGGCGCAGGGGCGTAGCCTGATGTGAATCCGATTTGGTTACGAGCGTACTCATAGACATGCAGGCGACGGCGCATCTGTCGCGCCAACTCGCTCCGCGCAAGAGCCGCACCGCGCCCCGCTCCAAAGCGATCTTCCAGGGCGCGCCACAAGCGCTCTATCGCATCCGGCACCATCTCATCATCAGAGGCGTCAAAATCAACCTCTCGTGCGAGCAACTCTGCCTCGTGGTCACTCAAAGGCATCTCAGCGCCGCTATCGCCGAAATGAACCCGGGCATAGCTAACTATTGCCCGACGCAGTTCCGAACGAATATCTCTCTTCGAGGGGCGGCCGAAGCGTCCCAGCTCAGCGGTCCATGCCGATGCCCTGAGCTGGGAGAACACCGCTTTCTCCTGCTCGCGAAGCCCAGTCATGGAAGACTCGAAATCATCAAGCGCCCTTAGGTAGACCGGCCAGGATGCAATGTAATGGCGAAGCATGGGAGGAAGGGCGGCTTCCCCGGCTCGAACAGTAGATGCAGACTCCTGAGCGCTGGAGTCAAAGAGCCCTTTTGTAGTTTCCATCGAGGTCATCCCAGTAGATATGCCTCTAGGGTGCTCGCAGGATGACGCTCCGCAACACTCCTGCTACGAAGCGCCTGCGAGAAGGGCGGCAATCTCGCGGCGGATTTCATCAATGGCCGGGTCTAGGTCACCGCCGAGTGCAAGCTCCGTCAGTTTCTGGTGTGCTATTCGGAGTCCCGCAAGATCCACCATCGGTGTAGCGGTGACTCCCAGAACGGTCGGGTCAGCACCGCGCTGGTGGAGCATCATCGCAAAGGTTCCGATGTCTTCAAACGCTCCAGGATTTGTCTTTCGCGTGTGCCCATGAAGCATGGTTGCCAAGGTCTCGACGGCACACTGCTTCGGATCGTTCCACCCGCCTCGACCCTTCTTGCGACTTGCCGCCAACTTGACCTTCATGGCGGCTGCAAACCGGTCCACCGCCTCGTCATCCGGATGGGATTCACCTTCCGCCGGGGTGGCGCGGTCCGGAAGGTCAATCGCGTGCCGCGCAATGAACGATCGCTTGAAATCGGGATCCTCCAGCAGGCCCCAGACGGCATCCGCAATCAATCCTCGCTCGCTGTCGTCAGGGTGGTGATACCCGCCATCAACGCACAGCGCGTACCCATCGAGATAGCGCTGGACAGCGTCAGTCATCGCCGCGTGGCGGTTGTTCAAAACACCCGCTGGATTTCCACATTCACTGGCCATCTTTACTCGCTCCTTGGCTCTGATGTTGATCTCGATGCTGGGGGCCGCCATCACCCACCTGTCCAAGTCGGCGCAGCGCCGCCTCGTAGCTGGCCCGATCACTTTGGCGGGTTCGTTGACCGCGGCCTGCCTCGCTCTTCCTATAGATGCCGAAGCCGGCTACCGAGGTCAGAAACGAGACTGCCGCCACAATCAGCGCGGGCACTGCCAGAATCACGTCGAAGCGGCCGTCTGCGGCCAACGAGATCCATTGCGGCACCACCAGGACACTGGGGACAATTGCAGGGACATAGGAGTCAGCGACAATCGTTCCCGAATAGAAGCACCCTCTGACGATCGCTACTACCCCGATACGCACCCCCATCTGTGGAATCAGCTTGGCGACCGTCTCAAGGGCGAACCCCACTCCGATGCTGATAACCATAAGCACAAAGACCGACATCAGAAACGCTGCCATACGGAATCTCCTCCTCAGGCCGACTTTGCCGCGTACGTGGGGACGACGCGCTCATATGGAATCTGCTTCACCGTGCGATCCCATTGATATGTTTGCAGGTCGGACTGCACCGGAGCATCGCGGTCGAACTCAACTCGTCGATAGCGGCCGCCGCGATATCCGCGCAGCACTCTCCGTAGCTTCACAAATCCATCACTGAAGCCGGCGTCGCGCAGCGCCCCTTCAGCATCGCCTTCGTCTTCCTCGCAGCCCAACGAAACAATCCAGCCGTAGCCCGTAGCCGCCACCATGACGGCGCTGCCCGGCTCCCCAGCGTGGTTCGCCAAAAGCTCGGCGTCGTCGGCCTTCAGGTGTTTCGTCGAAACAGTCAGATAGCTGCCGAATTCGTAGTCCGAAGGCGGGGAGACGGTGGCCAACAGCCGTCCGAGCAAAGCCGCTCGCTCCAGGTCGATCAACCCACGGCGACTACCCTGCTGGTGCCGCCCGGAGCGCTCCGCCAGCTCTGCCTGCTGCTGATGGTGCTGGTATAGGGCTGAGAGAACCTCTCGCTCGCGGACTGACAGATTCACATCCATGCACAACCTCCTCTGGTATTTCTCTGTAGACCGGCGGCGGTACCACCAGCTCCACCTCAATGGGAATCGCCTTCTTTCGCCTCCGCCGGGGCTTACCCCCCTCTGCGGGCGGCGCCGGCGGCGCCAATGCGGCACGCAGCTGGTCGACCGACGCGGCCAGTGCAATCGGCGTCGGCTTCCAGATGAGGGCCTCTGCAGCTGCGCGCATCGCGCACCACTGGCAATCAGGGCCGTGCTCAGGTGGCACCGGTGAGGTGGCGGTCGCTACCGCTGCCCTGAAAGTCGATTCGACCCAGTCGTCGGACCCAACGTAGGGCAAGAGCACCGTGTCGAACTGAAGCACCCCGCCGAAACCCGGCCGGGACTTCAGGCCATTGCCGTAGTAGAACCAGGATCGGTTTGACACCTTGAGCCCGTTCCGCCGCAGCAAGAACTGATAGATCTCAGCCTGCCTGCGGTAACCGGGGTACAGAGTGTCCGTGGTGATCTCGGCTGCCTTGGATGTCGCCTTGTAGTCCGCAAGTTCGACCACCCACTCGACTCGATTCAGCCATAGATCGTCAATGGCGCCGAAGAGGGCCCAGCCCGTTACAGGATCCGTCCAGCGAACGCCGGTGAAGTTGTTCCGCCACTCATCCATCATGGCGTGGCGCAGTGGCACCGCATCAAGCCCGACGCGCGCGAAGTCTGGATGGGGCGTCTGATTCCGACGATGAACATCGAACTCAGCCTTCAGAAGGGCGTCGACGGCGATATTGAGGGAGAAGGCGGGGCCGCTCACACGGCGAACCCCGTGATGGATGTCAGCCCAGAAACAGAAGGGGCACTCCATGAAAAGGTCCAGCTTGCTCCGGCTGAACGCCTTCGCTTTCATTTGGCGGGTGAGCTTTGTCACAGGGAGAGATCCGGTGTCGGCGAACCACCACCCTCGCTAGGCTCCAGCGCCCCGCAAGGGTGGTGGTACAGCTGCTGTGGTCGTCACGAGACGCGCCAGTGATTGCTGCAAGCGCTGCTCAGTGAACCAGTGGCACCACAATGACGGGCGCTATCCGGCGTCGGCAGCGAGTTCAACCAGCTGCGATGACCGCTTGCCCCCCAGCTCAGACAACGCCGCACGGTGCGCCACGTTCAGGTCTTCCCAGTCAACCGACCCACTGCGTTCGGCTCGCGCATAGGCCAGCACCAACAGCTCTGCTGCGGTGTGGGTGAAATACTCTTGCGACTGAGCGGGTCCCGCTGACGATGTGGATGAAGTGTCAACTTGCATTTCCAACCTCCTTTGTCTGAAGGTTGATCATTCCCGCCCAGCAGTTCCCCGCAAGGGACGACGGCCAGCGCTTAAGTGCTTGTGCCCGCTAGAGCGGGTGGAACACCTGGCGATTCCCGACATTCGCGTCGCGGTCCTTTGCCGTTTCACTGATCATCGACTGGGGAACGGCAATGTCGAGTCTCTTCAAGACCGCAACGGCATGCTCCAGAGTCAGCGGCTGATCTGGAGGCTCGTTGAAGTTGTGGTAGACGTAGACAGTTTCATCGCCGTCATCGTCGTCATCGGTTGGGCCCTCCAGCTCAACCGTCAGAAACACGTACTGGAGGGGTCGATCCCATCCCATGACGACATGGACCGGCCTGCCCTGGTGGGTGCTCTCACAGTGATGCTGACTCATGGAAACCTCCAGTCATCCATTGAATGCGACTGCCAACTCATGTTGAACGCTACTGCGGAAGGGTATCTTCGAACGATTCATGCTGCTCACCTCGCAGGGTGATTTCGCGCGCATTGAGGCACTGGGTGAGGTGCAGTCGCAATCCGATGTTGTTTCCTGGGCCCACCTGGTTGGCCAGCCATCCGATGCAGTGCGCATCGTCGGTTTCGTGGCATGCCATCGCTACCAGAGGGCCGGAGGGGCGGATCTCTCCCGGGCGGGCGATGGTCGATGCAAGTGCCCGATGTCGAGTCTCGCAATAGCCGTTCGGGATATCGCGTGGATTCGTAGCGATGCGCCACGGACACTTCACGCACTGAACCGTGCGTTTAAGCGACCAGCTTCCATCGGCGCTCTCATTAGACATTGGCGACCCTCCCGATCACGCGAAAAGTGCTTGCGAATTGCGGTGCGCGAGATAGGCGCGCATCTCTACGGTGCCCTCACGCGCCGCGATGGCACGCTCGCGCTCAGCCTGCCCACCTTCAATGGTCCGCAGGACGTCCGACAGCCCCTCGGTGATGTCGTAGTCCCAAGGGTCCGTCAGCACGCCGAATCCTTTCGCGGTGAAAGCCTCCATGGCGGCGAAGTAGGCCTGCTCTGCATCGCGCAGGGCCCTGAAGGGTCCCTGACGATCAAGGCAACAACCGGTCAACTCATCCTCGCAATGCACGAAGCATCCGCCCATTGCCGGATTGGCCACCAACTGAATCTGACAGTACGCCGGGTTCCGACCCTGAATGTCTACCTGCAGCAAGCGCAGTTCGCCAAGAATCTCCGGACAGATCGTAGCGAACTGGGGATAGTAGGGCTCCACCGACGGGGCTGAGGCCTTCTGCGGCAGAGCGGGTGACGCACCCGGACCGATTGCCCGCCGCTCTGAATGGCGATTACGGCTGGACAATCCCGCCTCTTCCAGAGCATCGACCAGCAAAGCGCGCCGGGCAGCACGGTGCTCGGACCGATCAATGCCGAGATACGGCTGCCGCGCGATGGCGACTTCGCGCCAGATGGGGTCGCTGATGGAATCTCGGGACTCCACCCGAACTGTCATCGTTCCCCACCGGGACCGAAGGTTCTTCACGATATCGACGGCTTCGGCCAGCGGGTACAGCACGCTGGCATCCTCCCACTCGGTGTCATCGGCGTTCAGATCCCAGCTCACCCGGTAGCGTGCGGTCTGAAAGCTCCCCTCATACTCGCCACTGGCGCGGCAGTAGTCGAGGTCATGCAGCAACCCCGTCATTGAATCCTGAATGGCGTTGATGTCCCGCCGGATGTCATCTTCCACGGTGGCCACCAGCTGGTCGAGGCCTCGGGGACTGTTGCCAGTCAGGCACACCTGCACGCCCCCGTTCACGGACTCCAGCAAGCAGCCGTGGGAAACAACAAGTGTCGACAGCTCGCAGGACACCTTCCTCGCCAAGAGTGTCGGCACGCTGATAGCGTTTCCACCACCGTCTTCTGCGATCGAGAGCGAGACATTGTTGTACTCATCAATCTTGATGCCGTCAGCGGTGACGCGGTAGCCGAAGGCCGCCGCCATCTGAATCAAAGCGTGAATCATTGTCGGTGTCTCGTTCTAGGAGAGGTCACCCTGCGGACAGCCGCGGCGCCCCGCCAACCGACGAAGACAAGCACCGTAGCCTCCAGAGGGAAGACTCAGCCTTCCGCTCCAGGCGGCGGGAACAGAATCAGGCCAATGGCAACGAACAGGAGGATGGTCATGACGACGCTCCAGCGATGAATGAGCCTTGACATTACCCACCGCACCGCCCCCCGCAACCCAGCGGTGGAACCCTAAATCAGGCGCCCATTCCTTCATCAGGGTGGCCGTCGTCACCATAGCGCTCCTGGTACAGCGTTCTCCCGATCCTGCGCTGCTGCGCGCGATAGTAGAGGCCATAGGAAGCCAACAGCTCATTCAGTTCGACATCACTGATGACCCCCCAGCGGTGAATCTCGTGGACACCAAAGCGGTCGTAGGCGAGCACATCGAGGCAGGCGCCTGACAGTTCCGTATCCACCGCGCGCATGTCCGTCATGTCGAACGGGAACCGCTCACCGTTGTAGAGCCCCCCAAGGAACGCCACCAACCGGCGCACCTGACCGGAGCCCGGATTGCCCCGGATTGCGGTGACGATCCGGCTCAGACCCTCTATGGCTGGCCCCCGGGCCCGCTCCCGTGCCTGCGCACCATCTGCAATTGATCGCCGATGCCGCTCGATCGACTCATGCTCCAATCCAGATTCCATCACACAGCCCTCCCTGAACGCCCTTAGGCGTGCTATCCGAATAACGACCCTTGGCCAGCAGCAGTACCGGTCGGGACATATCGGGCTCTCACTGTTCCTTCGCCCAGCTGCAGGCGTCGATACTTATCGTACTCACAAAGGCAGTTCTGGATGTCCATCGCGTGCAGGCCGCGGTCGATCCAAATCTCACCGATCAGCGGCCGCACAACCCCGATCAAGTCCGGTAACAGCTGCTCGAACTGCTCCTGCGGAACCGGCTTGTCTTTGGGGATCCCGCGCAGGCGGTTGATCCCTCTCGCGCTGCCTGGCCCGATGGGGGCCCACGTGGTGACGTCTGGCCACCTCGCCCCCAGTGGGAGATGGGCAAGGTCAGCGACCACCTGGCCAGCCAAGAAGCTCCCCATTCCGTCGAACCGAACCAGCTCACGCCAAGTGCTGCGCATTGTGCTCCTGACAACGCGGTCGCCATCGGCTACAACCCGGTCCACCAGGTCGCAAATGGAGTCCACCTTGGCCTGTCCCTGAACCCCTGGCACCACATAGGCGCCGGTCCAGACTTTGGCGCCAGTGGCGGCTCTCGATGCCAGCACCGCGCGAGCGTTCTCCAACCCTGACCCAATCTCATCAAGCGAGTCAGGCCAGTTGACCAGCCGACCGAGCAGGGCACGGTGAAGGTCTTCCCTCACGCCCGACCCGGGCCGGTACCAGCGTTCGAACAGCGCGCGACTCACGCGGTCGTCCATGCGGCGAACGTTGCACCACCGGTATGCTCTCAGGAATGGATCGTCGGTCCAGGGCCAAGGCTCGCCGGCCGCCCGACGTTTCCGGATCGCCTCACGCTCATGAATCCATCTCAAGAAGATATTGAGCTCGGAATCCATGACCGTTCCCCCAGAGCCCCTATCCAAAAAGGGCACGAGAATCTCGTGCCAGCAACGCTGAGCTGACCGTGCCGACGGGAGTCAACCAGTCCGCCAGGTCCGATCGATCCTGCGGCAGCCCGACCGCGCTCGCGAGCTTGACCTTTCGGCCGACCGGCGGTTCCGGAAGCGGCAGCGCGAACAGGTGAGAAACCTCCCAGCTGGCCCTCGGGTCAGACGAGGCTGCAATCTCGATTATCTGTGACCGTGAAAGACCCTTGTACCCTCTCGCCGGCGGCGAACATTCGCTCCCGCACCACCAGGCATCGAAGCGAACGGAACTTCCTCGGGGCGATGCCCGACACAACAGGCAACCACCCCCACGTAGCGGGATGCTGAACAGCACGGGATCATGCTGCCTATGCGGCACGTGCCATGTCCTCTTCGTAGCAGGACAAGGGCGGGCACTCCCGCTGATCGTCCTCGGCCGGTCCCTCCGCGCGGCGCGGCGGTGGGTCCAGGCGCACCAAGTCACGCGAACTCAGCGATTCGTCCTCGGGATCGGCGAGGACATCGCACTCCCCGGTAGCCATGTTGACGGCCAATTGGGGCGCCGGGAGTCTGGTTGCACCGCTCTTGACGCTGGCCGCTGTGATGGCAGCATCGACTTGCGACCACAGTGGCAAGAACCCCACTGCGCCCAGAGAGGCACCAACGGAGTAGGTCGCTGCCGGCGCCGTTCCACCGCTTCCCTGTTCAACGTCCACCACGGGTAGCCCGGCCGGCGTGTCGTAGTCGATCACCCGGACTTCCATCGTCGGAAGTGCCTCATTCTCGGTGTCGAAGGCCACGGACTGAACCACCCCGCCGGAGATCACCACGAGCAGCTTGATTGGATCGCGCTTGCGCATCACACGCCCTCCACATCAGCGCCTAGCGCCTGCAGGCGCCGCCGGAGGACTCGCGGGGTCGCGTCATCGCTGATATCCATTCCCTCCGATTCGCGAAGCCACTTGCGTGAGGCGCGACGAACTCCCTCCGGTGTGCGGTCGTCGCCAACCTCAGCCTGCCACTGCGCCACGATTTCAGCGTAGCGGGATTCAAGAGCGTAGAACGCCAACAGATCAAGATAGGCTTGGGTCAGCCGCCGCTTCATCCTCGCCTGCCGCTCGCGCTGCGAACCGCTCAGCAGATTGAGCAGTCCGGACAGCAACACACCGAGAAGCGTGCCACCCACCCCGATCACCGCGACTAGATATTCCGTTTCCATCACCAACCTCCCGTTTGCATGTACCTACAGTACCCGGGTAGGAAAGCCCCGCAAGGTCGATCAAAGCAACGTCACAGAGAACACGCCGGCGCCGCATCCGAGGAGCAGGGCGCCGCCGAGGAAAATCCTGGGACTCATCCCCAGTTGACGGACAAGTTTCCGCCGACGGATCTCACGCTCCATCCACCATTGACCTTTGAGGGCGCGAAAGGAGACGACTGCAACCACAATTGACATTGCCAGTGGCGCAAACGCCAGGTAGGTTCGCCCCTCGACCGCATGCGCGGCAACCACCGCACCAACGCCTGCCAGGAATCCGACGATCCCGAAGGCACCCCCGTAGCGCGCGATGGTTCGACGAAAGTGTCGAAGAAGGGCGTCATCGGCGACAAAAGAGGGCTGCGGACTAGCCATCCTTCATTTCGGCATAGCAGTCCATCACCACGGCCACCAGCAACTCCGCCTCCTGTTGCGCCGAGAGCACAAGCCCGTCCTTTGCAATCAACTCAAGCACCCGCGGTCCTATATCAACAACCACCCCAGCGGGCAGAATTAGATCGTCAGGGAAGGTGAAGGGATGCCTTGCAATTTCCATTGCGCAGCGCCTGAAATGCGCTCCGACTGCCTCATCAGTCAACGGTGGGTACTGGAGGACGGCCGGGTCGCCACAGCGTTCAGTCTCCTCCAGCACTACCAGGGACACCAGCACAGCCAGTTCAACGGTGCGCCGCGGTGAGATCACGAGCTGCTCTTCCGCTATGAGAGACAAGGCCCCCACAGTAGCCTCACGAAGAAGCCCTGCGGTGACAGGGTAGGTGAGCTCGACACTGGAAATCTCCGAGTCGAGGTCGACCTTCCGACGGGCGGCGGTCCCGTAGCCATCCTTCTCGTCAAGCGCCTTGAGGCGCTGAAGGACCTCCATCAATGAAATGCTCAACTTCTCCTCCTCTTGAACAGTCCCTAAGTAGACGAGTCGCGGACCCGCGCTGCTGGCAAAGGAATCGGGATCGAGGCCGAAGGCTCAGGTAACCGCTGCCGGCCCTTCCAGCTTCATGACCCGACTTCCACAGGGCTCAAAGCCCAGTCCCTTATACCAGCGACGCAGCGCCCCAACCGGTGCACCACCCTTGCCGATCGGCGCCAACTCCAGCCACAAGGTACAGCCCGATGCCCTGGTCGCCTGGATGACGATATTTACTGCTTCGGTGGCACGACCCTCTCGGCGGTGCTCCGGATCGACCAGGACGGCCAGCAAGGTCAAATCGGCGGTGGTTCCGTGGTAGAGGAAGACGGTGCCACGCTGCTCGGACAGCAACGTCATCGAAGTCAGCGCGATCCGCACGTTCTGCCGCACCAAGGTGGCGTAGGAGACATTGCCTCGGCGGTAGACACGCGGATCTCCGTGATCGAGCGTCTTCCAGCCGGCCTCGTGCAGAAGTTCGATGAAGCGCACGTCGGGCCGGTGCCCAGCCGAGGCGCTCACGATGCCACCTTCCAATCGGATGCGCCGAACCCGCCGATCGGTGGGAAGTGCACGGCCTCCAGCGGTTGAGGGGAGCCAAGTCCGAGAGCGAGGTCGTCATCAGGCAGGAGCTTGAGAGCCCGGGCTCGTACGGTGTGGGCATAGGCCAACAGCTCGCTGAGGCCCAGGTCGACATCCGAGGTCTCAGCCTGAGCTGCCTCGATATCCTGGATCAAACGGTCGAGAGATGGGATCGCCGCGGACAGGGCCGATAGCCCGGCCAGTGAAGCCACCAGCGGGCTTGAGAATGACGCGGTGTTCATGGTGGACGACCTTTTGTGGGAACGTCCAACCAACCTCCAGAAACGAAGAAGCCCCGCAATTCGGGGCTCCCTAAACCACACTCATTTCGACGCTACCGCTATCGAAGTCCGCTGCGCCTCAGATCGCTATGGGTGATGCCGTGCTTCGCCATCAGATCCTGAATCTCTTCGAGCGCTCTGAGGCGTTCGGCTATGTAGGCGCGGGCGGCACTGATCTCCAGCAGACGAATTCTGTGTAGCAGATCGTCATAGCGAATGGCATTCCCCTCCACATTCCCCTGCGAGTCGGTCATCAGAAAGGCACATCTTCAAGCACAACAAAAAGCGCGACCGCGCAGGGCCGACCGCTGTGCAGCGCCTAGCCCTTTACGGGATCATTTAGGTGGCTCTTGATAAGAGGCCAGTGAACCACGATCCACATCGATAACCCGACGTAAGCAGCGATTCCGAATAGTACGATGTCTGCTGGCCGAAAGAAGTCAAGCACAAGCAGTGCTAACACCAGGAGGTTGAACCCCAATACCCACCAGCTTGACTTCGTATCAAGGGCCAGGAGCACGGATGGCGCCGTCAAGGCGCAAACAGTGACCACCCACATCGGCGCAACCAGTAGGCCAGGCAGTTCAAGAAAGGTCGGGATCACACCCTGAGCACCGGCGTCGAGCACAAAGCGAATGCCGAGCAGAAATGCCGCCAATGAAAGAAAAGTCACCAGAGCCGTCTTCGGTGTCGTTGCAATGAAATCAGTAAGCAGATTGTTGCGCATTGAGGCCCTCCAAACTATGGGGATTGTTGAGGACAACTGGAAAGCGTCATAGAGCATTGCGCCTTCCGTGACCCTTCAGATGTTCTTGATGTCGTCCCGAGTGCAGCAGCTGCAGCGGCGGCGGACTCAGCTGTCTCGGCCCACATATAACCCCAGTACGCATCGCTCCGACTGGGTAGCAGCTCGACAAGCCCGCGCTTTTCCATGCGCCTCAGAATCCGTAGCGCCTTTCGATTGTCAGTGTGAAGTGACTGTGCAATATCACTGGTGCGGCCAACGCCAAACCCGAAGCCTACGAGCCATGTCCTCCGCATGCCGGTGAGCACGGTCACTTCTAGTTCATCGGGGCTGTGAATCATGAATCGGCCTCCACTAGACGGTCAATTCCGTTTGCAGTCGTGCCCCCGGCGCCCTTGCTGTAATGGAAGCACTCATTTCCCGATATCCTGAGCCATTCCATAGGCTGTGGCGTACCTGTCCGCATCACGGTTCTCCAGCAGCTGCAGCCGCGCAACTGCCCAACGGATATCCGGATCCCCACCGGCGCGAGCCTTGAGCTTGGCAAAGGCGGCCTCATCCTCAGTGGGCAAGAGCCAGTCGGGGATCTCATCCACTCCAGAAGCGGTCGCCGTCTCGGCCCGGCCCGGCCCGGGCGCCTCAGCACCCTCGGGTTCGGCAGTCGGAAGCGGAGTATGCAATCCCCGCTTAGAGCGCTGCTTCGCACGAATCACATCGATCATGCGCCAGACGCGCTGCAGCTCCACGTGCCCTGCCACCATCATGTTGATCTTGGCGGCGCGACAGTACGCAGCGAGGGTCAGCATCACCCCGCCCACCTCCTGGTCGGGTTTGCCGGGCGGCCGGCCGTAGACGTAGCGCGTGAGCGTGGCAACTCGGCGCGGATCGTATCCGTGGGATTGCAGCAGCTCCAAAACCTCCTCAAGCAAACGATCCCCTCTCTCGCGCAGATCGGAAGAGGTGCCCACACCAAAGCAGGCAAGCATCCACCGTCCTACAGCGCCCTGAAAGCTCTGTTCGTCCGACGGCGAGGGCACCTCGGCAACGTCGCGCTCGCAGTCGGCAGACGGGGCCGTACCGTCCTCGACGGAACCCTCGGCTTGCAGTGCCGCCAGTCCTGTCGGTGTAATCACCGAAGCATTCAGATACCCGCGCTTCCGCAGGGCCCATGTCGCCCAATCGGCCGCGTCCCTTTCGGCCTCCCCATGGAAGCCCACACCTACCGGCAGGCCCGCATGGGCGTTTCTGAGCACCGCCACCATCACGGGCGTCAGGGCGCTCTTGCCACCTTCCGGTGTTTTATCTGCGAACCCAGCGCTCGCGCCACATTCGTTCATAACGCCACCTCAATTCGTTGTACGAAGGCAGTGGATCATGAGGTCTACTCCTGTATCGGTCCGATTCAAGGGCTCAGGGACCACACCGCGCATTGATCAGCACCGGCGCTCCAATGAGCTCGATGCGCTCCTTCCTCGAACCACCTTCGCCCTGGGTAACCAAAACCACGCGCGGTACGTTGTGAGTCGAAATGCTGACCTGAAGCCAGGTCACACTCCCAGCCGGAGCAGGGCCCCGCTGCGACACCAGCAACAGGTAGTCTTCCAGATCAAAACCTTGGACGGTGTAGGAAATGCCGGCATCCGGCGCGCACACCGGATTCACGCCATCGAACGGCTCGCCCGAAAACGCCAGCTCCCACTGGGACCCGATCGGAAACTTGGCCGGAGCAATGTCAGCAACATCCATGACCCACTCGGATGCGGCCCGTTCCGCAGAATCAACCGTTTCCCGGGACTCCTTGTAGTCGATGACCAGCCAAGTTATAAAAATTACAAAGGCAACCGTCGACACGGCTGAGGCAAGCACAAAGAATGTGCCGGCTTTGATATTCATGATCATTTCATACTCCCTGTAAGTAGCTCTATGTCGGTGACTGCACCCGCAAATCACTGCGCCAATATATAGGCAGTCAGATTGTGTCGAGGGCGCTTGATCAGTTGCGGATAATCTAGGCTGGGCCCGCCAATTGCTGGTATCGCTGCTCCAGCGCGGACCACAGTGCTGCATACATACCCTCGGTGGGGATTCCCGGCAGCAGCTCAACCAGGTGCACATTGTCTTCGCGGCCGTCCCACTCCTTGACGTAGCGACCTTCCTTGTAACCATTGCGCGCCCGAAAGACGTTGAGGGTGTTCTTGCCGATGTACTCGCGCACCAGATCCTTTCCCTCTCCGCCCAGCTGCACCCAGGTCTCGATCAACAGCCGCAAGGAAGCCCGCCGCGCGACAGCAAGACCCGCCATCAATTCGAACCGCTCGCAGACGGAGAGATTCTCGTATGCAAAGCGCATCCCATCGAAGTCGAGAACGCAGCTTTCAAGTTCATGGCGAAGCGAAGTCACCATGATCTCCCGCGCTGCCTCGATTATCTGTTGGCGTGCCGCGCGGTCCGGGTAGCGGTCCACTCCGAGCTGTGCCGCCCCGGCAACTATGAAATGGGATAGATAGAAATGCAGCTTGTCGATGACCTCCAGACGCGCCTGCGCGTCATCCGGGGTCTGCGCCTTCCACCATTTCCACCCAACGTGCTCGATCCCTTCAGCACCCTCAATCAGAACCGCCCGAAGGAACGGGTACCCAGCGCTCAGCCAGGACGGGTTGACCACCTCATTCATCGTCATCTGCAGGTCCAGCATCGAGCCCAGCTCTGCCATGAGATGCGCTTCAACGTCGGCCCGTCCCTCCGGTGAGATGCGCCGACCTGACACCTCGCGCACCCACGTCGCACACGGCCCGTCCTCGGAATCGTGAATGGAGACCAGAAACCAGCCGTCGCCCCACGGACGTGAGGGGGCCCACTGGCTGCAGAGCGAGACATCCAACTTGGTGGCGTAGAGCTGCGCCAAGGGCATGCGCGCATCCTCTTCCATCAACACGCAGCTCATTTCAAGGCCCATCGCCTCAATGGTTTCCTGGAGAGTATTGGCAGAACCAACTACCCCCCACGGGAAGCCCGGATGCATCCACATGCCGCTGGCATCGCGGGTGACCTCAACTGCTGAAATGGCATTCATACGGTTTCCTCTTGGGAGATTCCCGGTGGAACGGGGGTGAATGCACGCCCACCCCTGAAGCAATGACGGTTTGACGGACAGCGGCGCTTACTTCCTAGACTCGTAAGCTGCCCACACACCTGAGCCACGCAAGCGCTATCCGATCAGCCGCCACCCCTGGGCCTTCAGTTCAGCCCACGGACGGAAATCAGGGGTACCAGGCTCCGCGTCCTTCAGAAACACCAAAAGCCCATCTCCGTCTTCGGACAGGTCCATGTAGACGTCATCGACGCGGACAAACTCTCCATCAGACGTGACCTTGAGAAGGATGCCGATCTGGGGAACGGCTGGGAGTTCGACATCGATGCAGATGTCTTCCGCGTCATACTCGGCCGTCTTGGATTGCGGCCCGCAGGTCCAGCGAATCTGTGCCTTCATAGTTGCCTCTTGCTTCGTCCCTGATCGCTTACTAGACCCTTGGCTGCCCCGCCGTCTCTTGACGCACTGGGATCCCTTGAAACGTTTGTTCGTTGGCCAACTCGCCGTCCAGGCCCTTGCGCTTGATCCAGGGGCCCGGCGGGTGTCCGACGCCATCCCAGCTGGTGATGGCCGCATGCGCACTGGCGGCATCGGGATAGCAGTAGCGATGCTGATAGTGCGTAGCCGTCAGCCCGACCACCAACCCCACGGTGAAAAGGAATGGGTGCAGGGCCACGACACGCCCGTCAGGAAGCACTCGCAGGTTGGTGTAGCCCATGGCCTCGAAGGCGATCAATGTCCCGGGGGCCGCGCCTGAGAACGCCTGAGAGGTGGCCGCAGCCAGGTCATTCGTCATCTGATCCTCCGATTAAACCGGCAGACTGCGCAGCAGGGTGGTGGTGATGCTCACGAAACCCCCTTCGAGCCGGGGCGCCCGGGCGGCGATCCACTGCCGCGCCCTGGCGGCCTGCAGGGCCTCCATCACCGAATCAAGAGACATCCCCGGGGTTTGAGCGATGCTTAGGCCGTGGTCGATCGGCAGTATTCCCGGTGGGATCTCAACCGCGGTCAACCCGTGACAGATTCGCGGTACCACGATGGAGGGCTGGGACAGGTCGAACTTGTTGATCCAGGTCTCCGGCGGCAACCAGCAGCGATCGCGCCGGCCGCGTCGGCACATTCGCGGCAGCTCCCGCTTCAGGTGATCGACGATGGCCCCCGGCAGCTCCTCCAGACACGAAACCCCCTCGGTGCGGATCGCAAAGGCCTTGGGCCCCGAGAACACGCCGCCGGTGAAATCCTTGCCGTCGGCGACCGGTATCAGCCAGTCTGCCGGCAGCCGCGCCGCCACATCAGGCTTGACCACGAAGATGCCCGGCGTGCCGAGCCACGGTGCGAGCTTGACCGTGGCGATGTCCGCCAGCGTGCGGCCGGTGGCGCCAACGTCGGTTGACCCTGGGTAGATGGGCGAGCCATCCAGGCGTGCAATGCCATCGCCGTCCGCGCGTTCGAGGACGACGGTCACGGGATGCACCCTCGGAGGCGTGCCGCTTCGGCGGTTCTTCGGCCTGTAGAAGGCGCTGTCGCCGTCGATCCGGTTCAGATGCCGCACTCGCAGAGATTTCCCCAGCACAGCCCGCAGGTTGGCCGCCTGAGCATTGAAGCACCAGCGGTCGCTGGTCACCGCCGCCAGCACGCCGCCCGGGTTCAGCATGTCGGCACAGCGACTCAGGAACGCATGCAGCAAATCGGCTCGCGCATGTTCCGGTACCGCCACGTCGTAGACCGCCCGCAGAGCGGAAGGCACCTTGCAGTAGCGCAGGTATGGCGGGTTGGCAGCGATCACGTCCCACTGTGGCTGCGGCGCCGCCTCGGTGAGGAAGTCGCCCCGGTGAACGATGCGTTTGGCCAGCGCCAGCGCATCAGCAGTGCGCCAGCCATGCCCCGCGAGGGTTCGGGCCAAACGATCATGAGCATCCCGGCACGCACCGGGATGAATCTCCCACCCTTCGATGCTGTGCAGGATCAGGCCATCGTCGGGGTCGGCCACCGACGCCAGGACACTCCGCAGGGCGGTATCGAGGAATGCGCCGTCGCCGGCGGAGGGGTCACAGAGCCGTTTGCCGGGCTCGAACCACCCGGCCTCGCTCAGCAAGGCATCGACAACCGGCGATCGGGTGTAGAGCGCCGTGGCGTGATGAAGCTGGTCCACGGCAACCGTCATGGCGATCTCGCCACCCTTGGGCGCGAGGTCGAGCTCCAGGCAGGCTGAATCCGCCATCGTCACCGGCCCTCCGGATTGGCATCGGAGCCGGACGCCGGTTCGCCCCAGACCGCGGTAACGCGATCGCGAATCGCCTGCTCGATGTCGGCCGGCGTGTCGCCGCGGATGGACAGCCGCCCATCAGCCGGGGTGTAGGTGCCGAAAATGGGGAACTCGCCATTGTCGGCGCGTTCGGTATGGCTGTAGAGCACGCACCATGGCGTCACCGCCTCATGCAGCTGCGCTGCCGGGCCTTCGCTCCGTACCCACGGTGGCGGCGTCATCGGTGATGATCCAGGGTGGCTCATGTCAGACCGCCGCAAACAGGTCGCTCTGCGGCCGCGTGCGCCACAGCTTCAGGCAGTCCTGATAGCCCGCCTTCCTCAAGGAATCGGCGAAAGGGGGACAGGTATCCGCCAGGATCGCGAGCTGCGCGACCACCGTCGGGGTCAGATCGCCATCCTCGAACACCAGGTCGAGCGACCGGTCGCTCAACTCCGACGACGGCGCATGCTCGTCGGCCAGCCCGTTCAAGGTGCCGACGACGCCCATCATCACGGCATAGACGAAGAACTCGATCCGGACGGCCACCGCGCCGGCGCCGGCGGTCTGACGCCGCATCTGGTTGTGAAGCCCAACGAGCTTCTCGGCGCACTGCCGCTGGCTCATCATCAAGCAGGCCTGCGCGATGGTGTTTAGGTCGGAAATCTTCATGGGTTCTCCGTGGCGGTGGTAGGTTGAGCGAACACCCCCACCATTCGGAGAAATGCCCGCCCCCGCAAGCCCTCAACTTGCCATCGGTGCCTTGATCGCAGGGTGGTGCTGGTAGTCCAGCAAGTCGAACTGCTCGGGGTTCAGGGTCGAGAACACGCCCGGTACCAGACCTGGGCTGTCGAGCGGTACAAGTCGATCATCCATCACCAGCCGTGGCAGCGGGAAATGATCGCGGCCGAGCTGCTCCACCGCCTGCTGCCGGTGATTGGCATAGAGGTGAGCGTTGGCAGCCTGAATCGTCAGTGTTGCCGCCTGATACCCCGAAAGCCGCGCCATGATCGAGAGAAACAGGGCGGCGGAGGCGATGTTGAACGGCGCCCCCAAGAAGAGATCCCAGCTGCGGACGGTCATCACCAAGTGCAGCTCGCGCAGATCCTCGAAAGGAATGAAGGCGTAGGTGTTGTGGCATGGGGGCAGGGCCATCTGGTCGAACTCGTCGGGTCGCCAGCCGGAGATCAGGATTCGACGGTCGGATGGGTCGGTCATGATCAAATCCAGCGCACGCTCGACCTGGTTGAGCCCTCGCAGCATCAACCAGCTGGGCTGCGTCGGATCGTGCATGACCATGCTGTAGCCGTGCCACTCCAAGGTTTCAGCTTCCGCAAGCGATCTCACCACACGGTAGTCGCGCCAGTCGGTCCATTGCTTCGAGTAGATGCGGCCGAGATCATCAGGGCCGCGGCGGTTGGGATTGTTCACCCAGGCTGGCGTTTCGTTGGCGTTGGCATCCCAGATTCGGGTCCCGAGCGCCCGGAACTGTGCGGCGCTGTCGCAGCCTTGCAGGAATCCCAGCAGCTCCGCCACCACGCTGCGGAAGTGCAGCTTCTTGGTGCTGACCGCCGGGAAACCGTCGCGCAGATCGAACTGCAGCTGCACCCCCGGCAGGACGTGACAGTCGATGCCTGTCCGCTGGTTGTGCTGGATCGTGCCTGTCAGGAATGCACGTTCAAGAAGGTCGTGATACTGCTGCATTGGGTGAGGCATCTCAGGCTCCATCAATCGATATCCATGGACCCTGACTGTTTGGCGCCGGTACCGCAATGGCGCCCCTACGCCCCCAATTTCAGCAACAGGTCCATGGGATCGGTCGGAGACGGTACGAATCCGTACCCGAGATAGAAGTCACGTGCAGCGTCGCTCATGGCATGCACAACCATTGCGCGCACGCCAGCGTTCTCGGCCACCAACTGCGCACGCTGCACTGCATCCCGCAGCATGAAGGCGCCGTATTTGCGGCCCTGCATTCGGCTGTCCACAGCGAGTCGGCCCAGCACGATCACCGGGATCGGCGCGGGCATGTTGCGACGGATTGCCCCCGGCGCGTCAGCCGCCGCTACCGCACCAGCGGCCAGCGCGTAGTACGCCAGCACGCGGTGGTCTGCATCGGCCAGCACGAAGGTCCGACTCCCCCCCGAGTGCTGGTTTGCCAGTGCTCGGCGCTGTAGCCACTCATCGAGCTGGGGAACCCCACATGAGAAATCGGCAATCCCGTGGTGGTCTGTCAGCAACTCCGGTGGCGAGACCTCAAGCGACACTCAGAATCGTCCTTGGGCGCTTCGCCTTCGATGCCGACTTCACCGCTTTCTTCGCCTGCGCACTCTTCGCTGTGACCTTTTCCCACGGTGGCGTTGTCGACATGAGACGTTCCAGGCCCTTGTTGGGCCGCGCCGGCGCATCCAGCAATTCGGTGAACTCGCGGTACCGGTCCGCATCAAGCCGGAAGAAGACCTGATCCAGCAGAACCTCTTGCGCACGATTGCAGGCAGTTTCCAGCATGAAGTCCGAGCGCGTCTTGCCCAGCTTCTCCGCAGCCTGATCGATAAGCTCCCGCTGCTGCGGGCGGGCTCGCAAGTTGATGGGTGCTTCTCTCATGGCACGATGCCTGTGTATTGAACCGATATACACTTTAGTCAGGCGTATATCGATTGTCAACACGCCGATGCCGGCGTGATACGGGCTGCCAGGGTCAGAAAAACACCGCCGATTCATTGCGCCAACGAAGGCGCTCGCGATCCAGAAAGATGCCCTTGACGGAACGCTGACCGGACAGGAGTTGCTGATAGGTCGGGGGTGCTTCGCCTTGATCGACCCGCAACACGGGTAGCTGTCCTGCATCCGCGACCGCGAACAGCCCGCCACCAGCATCCTGAGCTAGGGAGATCTTGTCCTTGATGCGGTTGAAGTCCTTGCCGGGCGAGCTTGAGTCCACCAGCATCCGGAAGACACTGTAGTCCCCCACACCGGTGTAGCACCGTTTGGTCTTGGTCTTTCCAGTGGCCGCGAACCGGATGCTGAGCGTTCCATTGGCCTGCTGGTAGGCAACCGCATCAATCGTGCTCGACGTCATACCCTCGCACAGCAAGATCGGATTCTGAGCGCTCATGCCAGTGGGTTCCAGTCGGCGAGCAGATTGCCCTCCAAGAACCCACGTTCCAAGGGGTGAGGGATGTCTCGCACATGGAACAGCCACGCCGCGGCCCGTTCAAGGTAGGGATCACCGTCGCCCTGACTGGTGGCAGGGACGCAGTCACAGCCGTATTCGTCGGTTCCCCAGACCCATTTGTCGTCCTCATCATGCACCAAGAAGCGGCCGTTATGCCGCACGCTTTCGCCGGCGCGCAGCTTCTCCACCACAATTGTGGGGTTCAACTCGCACACGTCCGGCGCCGTACCGGAATCCGCGACTGACTGCATTTCGGGGTGTTCCACGTCCTGTCTCCCGTCAGGTTGAATCAGCGGAACAGCGCGCTGTGGTTGCGCGTTGCCATGCGCGCCGGGTCGAGACGGGCGCAGAGTCGCTGCAGGGCATGCACCTCTGCGTCGCGCTCGGCCTCGCTGCGGTCATGCGGCATGGCGCTGATGGTTTCGCAGGTCACCGCCTCGGCCAAGCCACTGGGCTCGGGACACCCCCGCACGGTCAGGCTGGCCATCGCGCTGACCATGCCATTCAGGCCGATCATGGCCCGCACGCCGGTGATGCTGTTGTCGACAACCTGACGCCACCGGCCGGTGAACGCGGCGCGGGCACAGACGGAATCAGACCCGAAGTCGAACACAACCATGTCGTACAGCGAGTCGGCGGGGGGATGGACGATGTAGCGCATGGGGTAACTCCGGTGGCGATAACCCACCTTTGCCACCACCCGCCGCCCCGCAACCGCATCATCTGAACAATGCGCTGTCGTCGCGGTCGCGCAGGGCTCCACGTTCGCGGTACCGGGCGGCAGCCGCTGCCGCTGTCATCGGTAGATCCTCGGCGGCCTCGACCCGAACGGCGCCGACGGTCGACACTGGATCCTGGGTGTAGGCCCTGCCCATGTTCTCCAGGATCTCCGGCCCGTGCCTGCGGATATCGGTGATCACCCGCCCAATCGAAGGCAGCAGCTTGATCCAGTGCCCCATTTGCCGATGCCGCACGTAGGCGGTTGCGGCGCTGTAGTCGAGCAGCGCGCTTTCAAACGGACATTCGGCGGGGAGCTTCAGCAGCAGGCGCATCAGGGGCTCCACAAAGGGCTGATCTCCACAATGCCCATCGAGAAGCGCTCCGCGACCCTGGGGTGTGGGGCGAAGCCCCGCGGCAAACTTAGTCACTTGCGCCGGGCGCAGGTCTGACCAATAGGCGCTTGCCCCCACCACGCACCCGGGCAACCCTGTTGTCGCTCACGCTTTTGCTGTTCCTTTTTTCAGGCATCGAGGGCTGCACGCTGGTCCCCATGCGGACCTGCCATGGCGCACTGCGCGAGAGGGATCGATGCCCGAAGGGCCATGACCCGCCTCGGGGCGGGGCATGGTGCAGCGCACGAGAGCCCGACCGGCCTTGGCCGGGCTCGCCCATCAAACAGCGACGTCCGGGGCCTTGGTCGACGCTTTGGTGGTCTTGGCGGCGGTGCTGGGCTTGTCCTTGCTCGGTGTGGCCACCGGCGGAGCAGCATCAGCCGGAGAGGGCACGTCCGGGACGGCGGCCTTGGCCTCGGGAGCATCAACCACCTTCGGTGGCGTGGCCTCGGCGTCGGTACCGCTACCAGCCTTGTCCTTGCCCTTGGCCTTGCTGGCGCCCTGGGGAGCCGGGCGAGCAGGCTTCTTCCAGTTCGATGCCCGCCGGCGCCCGGTCAGCTGGTCGTGGGCTGCCTTGATGCCACCGTGCGATCGGTATTCGGCGGCGAGGCTGTCCATGGTCTTGATCATGGCGGCCGATGATCCGGTGAGGTTCATGTAGGTTTCGACCGACAGCTGCCCGCCGCCCAGGGCGCGATCGGCGGACGTGAACAACCGGTCGAGCTCCCGGAGCTTCAAGGCCAGTACGCGGGTCACCGACGAGTTGACGTAGATCTCGATCTTCTCTTTCGAGGGTGAGGCGCTGTTGCTGTTGCTGGGCCCAGCAGTGCTCACCAGATCGTGACTGTTGTTGTTCATTCCCCACCTCCTACGTGGTATCCCGCCTGGCCGGGATCATCGAAACCAGGAAAACGGCCGGTGAGCGCTACACACTGGTCGTAGAAACGTTCCATCCGCATGACGTTCTGGAACGCAAAGAGCGGCTCCCCGGGCAGCAGGGTCCGCACAACGGTGACGCCGAAGAAGCTGCCTGACAGGTAAATCGGCCAGCAGAGTACGTGCGGGCGTTTGTGAGCAGGGTTCAGCACGAGCTGGGCGGCGACCACCAGCATCATGGCGATGCTGAAGAATCGTAGGGTCCGCAGGACCCGGTAGACAGGTGATGGAGGTCCGCTGGACGTTCCTTCAGACACCGCGATTCCTGACGTCGATATCGAGGCTGTACCGCTGCCCGATCAGGCGGGCGGCTTCATCATCAGAAAGACCCGCATCGAGCAAGCCAGCAAGTGCCCGTAGCGCCTGTGCGCGAGGGTGACCAATGACGCCACCGGTGGCGGTCATGAAGGCTGCACTGCTGTACGGCGTTAGGTGTGTGGCCACCACCATCGCCTGGCGCACACGTTCGTAGTGCTCGACGGTGCCGATCTCGCCCACCAGCAGTTTCTCACCCAGCCACTTGCCGGCGTTGACGGCGCCCTCGACAGCCTCGCGAATACCCGCCTCGTCGCCCGCACGCCGCATCTCGTCGACGTCCTTGGCGTTGCCCCGTGGCCAGGCAAAGAAGGCTGCGATGCCGACCGATTCAAGGGCCAGGGTCGTCTTTTCGATACGGATATCAGTGTCGTCGCCACCATCGAGAACGTAGATGACGCTGGTAACGCCCTGGGCCGCCATGTAGCCAGCCTGGTCCCGGGTGACGACGGCGCCCCCAACAGCACCCCCAGGGATGCCGATAGCCTGAAGGGCGTGCGCGTCGAACGGGCCTTCGGCAAGTACGCTGGTGTTACGGCCGGGACGATTGAAGAGGTAGGGACGGCGCTTGCTGGTCCCCTCGGTGTACAGGTACTTGGGCTTCTCGCCCCGGATGCTCCGCCCCCATAACCGGATCGACCCGTCCTCTTGGGTCCAGGCTCCGACGATGCGACGCGCCATGTTGGAGTCGGCATAACCCGAGGCCGGGTCAGGCAACAAACCCCAGCGGCGTGCGAGGTCGATGTTGCACCGACGTTGCTCGAGGGCGGCCTGGAGCCATCGGGCCGATGGGTAGTACCCGAGATCGAGCCGTGGCCAGATTTCGGGGCTGTAGCCGCGGGTCTTCTCGAGATAGGTCCGCGCCTCCTGGTTTTCGACGAGGGCGAGCCGTAGCAGCTCTCGGGTGACTCCGGCCAGACGGGCGGCCTCTGACAGCGCTGCCGGGTCACCGGGGCGCTCAGGTGGTTGTACCCCCGCCAGAGCGCACAGTGCCTTGAAGGTATCGGCCTTGCTGGTGTGCGACCGTCCAACCCACTCCCACAGGCTCATGCCGTCGCATTTGACGTGTGAGCAAGAAAGCCATCCGCTCCCGGGATAGTAGAACCCCTTCTCGGGTCTCTCACACACGGGACAGTCGAACGACCAGTACCGCTGGTGTCGCTTGGCCTTGAGGGCGTCGAGTACGCCAGCGTCCCCGACGTCGATGCGTGGGTAGACCTCATCCGATAGGAAGTGAGCGCTCATGGACTCATAGACGTTGCGGCTCCCCGCGTCAGGCAGTGCCCCCGCCGGCCAACGCCGGCAGAGTGCGTTGGTCTGGCGGTAGGCACGCCCAGCGGTAGGCTGGGGCCATGGCGCCGGGCCCCCGCGTCAGCGGGGATGGCGACAGGCAGTCCGAGGGCGGCGCCCCGAAGGGGACAGGCCCGCGTTAGCGGGCCGATACGCCGGCCGCAGGGCCGGGCCGACAGGCCCGCCAGTAGCCGGGGAGATGAGCGGTTGATCGGTGGCGCGGTGCGGTCGGCGCGACCCGACCCAGGCCGGGCGAGAGTCCGGCGTGGCCGGGGCGCGTGAAAGCTCACACTGCAGCACCTCCCCAGCATCTTCTCTCCGCCGGTGGGTAATGGCGCAACGCAGCCGGCCGGGGCCATGGCGCCGGGCCCCCGCGTCAGCGGGGAGGGCGACAGGCAGTCCGAGGACGGCGCCCCGAAGGGGGCAGGCCCGCTTCAGCGGGCCGATACGCCGGCCGCAGGGCCGGGCCGATAGGCCCGCCGGCAGGCGGTGGAAGCAATCGAACCATCAAGCGATCGCAACGGTCGGCGCGACCCGACCCAGGCCGGGCGAGAGTCCGGCATGGCCGGGGCGCGGACTACGGTGGTGAATGAACCAAGCCCCAGGTGAGGCTCAACCGTTGCAGAGTCGGGTAGGCAGCCGGCCGGGGCCATGGCGCCGGGGTCCCCGCGCCAGCGGGGTGGCGACAGGCAGTCCGAGGACGGCGCCCCGAAGGGGACAGGCCCGCTTCAGCGGGCCGATACGCCGGCCGCAGGGCCGGGCCGATAGGCCCGCCGGCAGGCGGTGACAGATTTGATGGTGTTCGGATGGCACCCGCATCCCCGTCGCTCAGGTGCTGCTGCTGGAGGACTTCAGGTCGGCGAGCTTTCCGTGAATGAGCGCAGCCTTGGCCTTGGAGGGCTTCTTCGGCTTGCCAGCGAGGTGCTCCAGGATGCGATCGAGGCGCCTGTTCACAGCCTTTACCGATGTGTTTTCACCGCAAGTAGCGGCAACGACACTCAACTCCAATCGGTCCACCAGCACCAGCCGCAATGTTCTGTACTGCACCGCGGTCAAGGTCGGTCTCAGTTCCTCAATGCGACGCTCAACCTCTGCGCGTTCAAGGGTCTCGTCCTCGAGTGCCTCAAGCAAGACAGCAGGGTCCATTCCGTGGACGCCACCCTCTGCGTCGTGTGCCACGTCAGCATGAGCACGCGCTCCGGTGTTCCAGTATTGAATTTCACCCGCCGTTCCGAGGCTCAACGACCAGTTGCCACAGCTGCTGATCGAGGCATAGAACGCCTGGCGTGCTGTTTTGCTGAGAACCTGGCTGGCGTAGACGTTGACCCGTCGGCCCAACTCGTCATCATCCGGGTAGGTTGCTGCCATCTGGGGCACGTACCGAACTAGGGTGCTCCATATGAGCCACCGGATGTCGGCCTCGTATTCCTCAGCAAAGTCCCGATACGACATCGGCGCCCGACAGACCTTGGACATCAGCGCTCGCGTCCAACGATTGAGCCCGGCATTGATGACGGTCAGCGCCCGTCGCGACGCCTCGGCGCTGACGCCTGTTTCCTGTGCAACGCTCGCGATGAACCTCTCATCCTGAAGCTGCTGCACAGCAGCTACCTGCGATTGAGCCATTTGGTACATTCCCTCCCCAGGGATCATGTTTTGATCCTATAACACTAGGGGGCATGGTTGACAACCAGAAAAGTAGACCAAAAGAGGAATTCAGGATTGCCCCGTCCGTCGAAAGCGCTACCCACAACTCCGGCAAGTGTCCTGATTTCAATGCTCAGGAAGACCCACCAATTCGAGCAATTGGCCGAGCTCCTTGATATCTCGATCCCCCAACTGAAGCGCCTCAGCAGTGGTTCACAGCCTGGAGCCAGCGAAAGGCACTTCCTCAGGCTTTGTTCGCTACTCTCAGTGCCGAGCCGCGATCTGCCTGGCCTATTCGCTTTGAATGCGGTTGCCAGGCTCCATCAAAGGGATCGGACCCTGATTCCAGCGATGGTGGAGCCGGCATGCATCGATCTCCCGACAGTCAGGCTCCCACAGTCTGAATGGGCCGAGTTTTTGCTGCTGAACGCCAGGGAGAGGGCACTCATGTTGGCTGGCCCTCGGGTTGAGGAGTCACTCCAGCTTGCACTGACGGCCGCGTACAAAGGCGATGTCAGCTTGCCCGTTCGGATACGCGTTGCCTGGGAAATGATGACCCCACTTGGTCTTCGGTCAGCACTTTGCTCTGTTGGCTTGTCAGACCGTGACCGCGAGCCTGAGCGAGGAGGTGTCTATCTAGTGCAGCCGACCAGCGAACCGGCCCATGTAGTAGTCGCTGAGAAGCGGACCAGCAGGAGCAAAGGGCTCATCACCTTCCAGTGCAGGCACGATCACCAAGCGCTCTGCTACGCCGCTGTGGAGCCCAGCAGGAACATATCGGCGCTTGTCCTCGGCCGACTGGTCGAAGTCCAGCAGCTATCGTTAGCCACAAGCTGAACTTTTTACGGAATATAAGATTGGAGCGGCTTCAACGCTCCGCGTCCGCGCAAAAATCCCCCATGCATCTGCGCATTCCGTGCGTAATCCGCTTGTTATCGCCCTAATTGGCATTCTGCGGCACCAAGCTGGCATTTCACGGCACTAACGGAGATCTGTGCTTCTCGGGAGACGTCTGTACGCCTTCCCGGCCAGTAGTGCGCAACCACCGGCAACCATCGGCATCAGCCAGCGTTCGGCAATCTTTTATGGCACCCCAGGAGCAACATTCCGCGTCGCTAGTTCTCCCAGAGGACCCCTTGGTATCTCAGCGGAGCAATTTGAGGTCATTTAGGAGCAATCTGCGGCGCTAGCCAGAACACACCTATTGATTGAGCATCATCGCCTCGACGGGATTGGTGGTCGTCTAAGGATGCATGACCGATACCGATGCTCGCGTTCGCGCCTTCCTTGCCCGCCTCTACCGTTCCAGGGACGATCGGACTCGCAAGGCCGAGCACCTGGCCCAGGTGATGAAGCAGCTCGGCTCGCAGTGGGCCTATATAAATGCAGTGTCCAGCGAGCTGCTGGAGCAGGTATCCGAGTCGGCGCGGTACAAGCCTGAGTCGGTCGTTGCTGGGCGGTGGCAGTCCCAGAAGCGCCCGTCGCTGGTTGGACCCTCTGGTATCCGATGGACTCACTACCGACAGGGGAAGCGTATTCAGCTTCGTCGGGTAACGGCCAACTCCCTCGCCCAACGGTGCCTTCCTGGATACCGGGAGGTGCAGCGTGCGGCCGTCGACCGGCTACTCGACGCTCTCGCGGATCGAAAGATCTGCAGGCTGGCTCTCCAGCGGCTCCTGAAGGCCTTTCCTGCCGACGACCTGGTCCCCGACATTGCTGTCCCACCCGATGCGTCAGTCTACCTTGCAGCTCTTTCAACGATGCTGATTCGGACTGTCGATGAGATAGCTAGCGTTGAAGCCACCCTCGACGAAATGATGCTCAACTTCAACGCAACCACGAAGAGGGCTCAAGGCGGTTTGATGGTTCGCTGGGAACCGGAGCCCATCCATCCGTTTCTCCCACACGGCCCCCATGGACCCTGGTTCTTTCTGACCATCCGCAACGGGACGAGAACCCACAGCCGCCGTGTTAGCGGTGCCCGTGGCGAACGCAGCCCGATCACCAAGGCCTTCCTGTCGCGAATTGCTTACCGCGGGGACCTCAGTCGGATCGTCGCTCTCGCCGAACAGATCTGGAATCAGCGGTCCCACAGACGACATCTCACGGAACAGCTCCTCAGAGCCGCCAAGGCGGTGAAACCCTACTACTACCACGAGAACTAACGATGAAATCCGTACCGCTAATTGGCTTTGACGTCGGCTTTGGCCAGACAAAGGGTGTATCGGACGCTGGCCACGAACTATGCATTCCAAGCTGGACTGCGCGCGTCAATGACAACGCTATGGCACTCGATCGCGTAAAGCTCATCGTAGACGAGAAGGTCCAGTGGCTTGTGGGGGACGACGCACATCGGCTTGCTCGAGCGAGACTCCCCGAGGTCGACTCCTCGTGGTACCGCCAGCCTGAGTTCCGAGTGCTTACTCGCTACATTCTCGACCAGATGGGCACACGCGCCGCACGAATCGTTACCGGACTTCCTGTCCGATACCACGCCGAGCACAAGGAACAGCTTCAGAAGACCCTGCAGAGTTGGAGTTCATGCGGCATCAACCTTGAAGTGCTCCGGATCATCCCCCAGCCGGTTGGCAGCTACTTCTACTTGGCGATGGACGATGCCGGCAATGCTCAGGAAGGGTTCGAGAATACGCGTGTCGGCATCGTCGACATTGGCGGTGGAACGGTCGACGCGATCGAGCTCAACCACGCCAAGGTATCCTGGACTGTGCATGCGAGCGAACCACGAGGGGTCAGTAGGGCCTACGAGTATCTGCATAGCTATATTCGCGGGAAGGGAATTGCGGCCCGAATTGCCGACATGCCCGCCGTTATGGCCGCTGGGCAAGTACGTGACGGGAAGCAGGTGCTTTCGCTCGAGCGACCCATTGCAGAGTCAAAGCGATTGGTGGTTCAGGCCGTGGCAGACATCGTCATTGACCTTTGGACCAATGCGACCTCACTCGACGCTCTCATCGTAACTGGGGGCGGGGCAGCGTTGTGTCGCGACGAGCTCATGAAGGAGTTCGCGAAGGCGCGGATCATGATCCCGGACGCGCCACACCTGGCCAATGCCCGCGGTTACCTCCGTGCTGCACGGCACTATGCTGGTCAGCGTAGCGTCCCGCGGAGTGGTTCGGCATGAGGCGGCCACGTTTGCTGATCGACCCTACGCAGCAGAATGAGCTCGTCGAACATTTTGATGCCATTGCGTCGCCTTCACTCGTGCCGGCGCTCGCGGCCGCTTACGCCGAACGTGCAGCAGCCGACCTTCCGGATCGTGCCGCTCTTTTGTTCAGGGCCTCGCAACTCAAGCCGACCAAGTTCGTCGGCCACGTTCGCATCAATGATGACCTGCACCCGAACCTGAGCGCAGTCTATGGTCGTGAGCCGCGCAATACCCGCACAGCATTACTGTTGGCGTTGGTTGAGAGGGGCTACCAGGCCTCAGAGCGGCCTCAGGAACTTCCAACCAGCCCCAACCCGGGGCTGGTAGGGGAATCCTCTACGCCGCGGCGACCGCAAACGCCGAGGGCGCTGGCCGCAAGGGCCCACGAGTCGCCCCCGCCTGATGAAAGTGCATCTCGCGGCAGACAGCGAGATCCCAATCCTGGTCCCGCAATACCGCCCTTCCAAAACCTACTCGACGAGGTCTGACGCCGTCGCTTCCACGCGCGAGAAGGTCGTCGTCGGTCATGCGTAGCCAGACAGCTCGGGGCGCGGAGATGATCAATCCGCGCGATGGCAGGACATCCGCGTTGGCAAGCGCAGCCCATGCGCGACACGCTCGGGAAGCCGGATCTATGCCCGGGCACAGGAACGTGATATCAGCCTGCACGTCCTGGACGCTATAGGGCCGACGCGTGAGACGAACCTGGTCCGGCTCGGCGAGATCTACCTCGAAGCCGAATACAACACATTGGTGCCGCGGTATCCGGCCGACGCGAGCTGCAATATCAGCCTCCCACAGGGAAGCACCACGATAGTCTGTCAGCATGAGACTGCACTCCCTGTCCGGCAAATCAGTTGCGGTTGTCTGATCTCGCGATGCTTGAGTGAAGGTGAACCCCGGTCCACGTCGGCGACGGAGTTCCAGTTGACCGGCGCCGAGGTTTGGTAGCGTCCGCGAAGGCGATCAATGGGCCCGCGTTCGCTGCCGCTTCGAGCTTCGATCCCGGCAATCAGGTCTGCTCCGCCCCCCGATGAAGCAAGCGCTTTGGCGAATGGCACCAGCCCCTCGTCAATGCGCTCCAGTCGCGCCGCCTGCTCGCGAAGATGGCTGGGTCCAAATGTGCCAACCGTGCCAATCACATAGCCGCTATCTCGTGTGTGAACCTGACCTTCGTACCCGGTGCGAACGCCATACTCCACATGCCCCCATGACGCGACCCAGCCAATCGCCGCGGCTGCGAGCATGAGTCGTGGATTCCCGAGGAGAACGCAAATCGAGGCGACAACGGCGGTCCAGCCAATTCGACGCAGTGCGTTCATCCGATCGGCAGCGTCCTGCAAAACCATGTGCCAATCGTAGGCAGCAGATGCCGGGTCACTTCCGTACGTCCATGCTGTCCCACCGGCGAGCGCAAGAACGGTGGCCAGCAGTATCCGAGTACGAAGCTGACGATTCGGAATTGCGAAGTCCTTCGAATCAAAAGTCACTGAGTCCTCTCCCACCGCTTTGCTAGTTCCTCGATCCTGTCAGAGACTTGCTGTACCCCGCGATCTCCAATGCAGCTCGCGGTGCGATCATCAAGTGCCCAGAGAACGCCCGAAGGATCTACAGCCAATAGGCACGGCGACATGGACCTATTGAGCATCGCCCGAGCAGCCTCTACATCATCCAGCTCCAGCTGCGGGTGGACCACTTGCATCAGCCATGCCGGGACCGACGCCCACTGCCCATCTGCGTAGTCGGCGTCTCCCGCGACCTGCGAAATCAGGAACCGGTCCATGCACCAACTCGAACCGGTGCGACCGCAACCATGAAGCAACGCGTTGCTGCCGATGCCGGCGACGGGATTGCTGACCTCGCCCAGCTCGACGAACCAGACTTCAGCCATCGCTCCGAAGCGCGCTCTGAACTCTGCTCGGACGAACTGGGTCCAGTACCCGAGACGCCGCAACTCCTCATCAGTCAGAAACTTGCGGTCGAACTCCCCCTGGTGGGCCATGACCATCAGGACCCACCGGCCCGTCACCTGGTCCCACGGAACAGGTGCATATCTGTGGAGCATGCCTTTGGTCTTACGCGCCTGAACCTGCGACATCCGGGTCTGAATCCAGTAGATCGGCGGAGGATTGTCGCTGACCGGGCCTATCCTCAGCAGCTCACCAGGCAAACTGTCCGCATTCTGCACGCGCGGGTATTCACGAAGTACATCCGCAGCCTGAGCCCCGAACCACAAGAGCGCGGCGATTCCGATAATGATAGGCAGTGAGAAAAACGAGGTTCGCATGATTGATCTCCTGCCCACTATATGGCAGCCCGCCACCATCGAACCTAGTCACTTACGACACTACCGATCAGTATTCCGAGTGCGGGACGTTGCGGTACCGGGAATCTGTGTGGTCTGAGTGGCGCCGCCCGCAGGGGGACTCGCCCGATCGGTCGATCGAGGCTGACCAGCCATCGACGGCGCTTGTACGGGCGTCCTGGAGCCGGTCATGGTGGCATTCGACAGCTCGGAGCGAGTTGCCGCCGCGGCCGGGGGCGGTCCCGCAGCTTGTCCCGACTGTTGTCCGCTACGTCCTCCTGAACTGCCAGCGGGACCTGAGGAGCTGCGGCCGGGCGTATACCCAGGAGCCGAGCGTGGATGACCTCCCGGGGGGGCAACCCACTTCCCCGAAACCAGGCCCGGGTTGTCTTTCGACCATGGCTGCCCTGAGTTCATGAGTTGCCTGGGGAAGAAGTCTCCGCTGCCAGAGGGAATGGGCACACCACCATGCCCGCCACCACCGCCACCACCGCCACCACCGCCACCACCACCACCGCCACCACCGCCGGCGGCCTTGGGCGCGGCACCTCGAGCAATCATTCCCAGTCGAGACGCCCCCATAGCGAGGCCCACTCCTGTTCCCACTACCTGCATGCCATCCCTGGTGAGGGTTGAACCGGGTCTTGTGGTCGAGATCCCGCCGAGAGCCTTTGAATTGCTGAAGGCAAGCATGTATGCCAATACCGGAGGAAGTCCGAGCGCCATCAGCAGCGTGCCGGTCCTCGCCGTATAGACCAGAGGGAGAATCGGGTAGGTCGTCTGGTAGTCGATTACTGCGGATGCTTCCCAGTATCCAAGAAGCAACTCGCCAATCGCCGATCCGAGCTGGATGATCACGTACATGATCAGTGCCACCAGCTTGCCCATAATGATGAGACGAAAGCTTGTTTCGAGAGGGAAGGTTGCGCCGAAGATTACAGAGGCAAGTGCGACGATCGGCAGCAGAAGGATCACCAGGATAGGCACGAATGCCGAAATCCCAATGGCCATCATCACCGCATCCGGCAACGCCAGTGCTGCCTTCTTGAGTAGGCCGAACTCCTTCAGGCCGGCGTCAATAGAACGGGCGAGCGCGCCCATATCAGCCGCCCCGATCTTTTGACCCGGAAGTGTCCTCGAGCCGATCTCACTTTCTGCATCGGTGAAGTTGCTGATGCGCTGGTTCAATCCAGTGACGATCCCGAGCATCCTCGCGCTCCGCGCAGCCGACATAACGTCATCCGTGATGCTCGACTCCTCATAGCCGGGATCTGCTTCGTACACTTCTGTCACGGCTGCATCAGCGATTTCGAACAGCTCGAGGCAGTTGGTGGCGAATGCACCGGGCGCCCCGGATTCCTGGGGGTGCTGGAAGCGCGCACCCCAATCAATGGTTCTGGTCCCGATCGGAACAGAATCCTCGGCCGCAGTCGTCAACCGCTGCTTCCAGAAGGATGAATCCGGCGGCCGGTACCCGCGCTCGTTCATCGCGCAGTCCGCTCCACAGCTGTACGGGTTATAGCCGGCGAGCAGCGCGCGTGCCTCCTCGCCGCGGTCCCACCCTTCGGCATACCCTTCGACCTGGTCCATCAGCTTAGAGAGTGGCGAGTAGACCTTGCCTGTAACCCAGCTCGCTTGCGAGGACCACGCCCGGGCGAAGTTGAAGAACGGATTTGACTTCAGGTCGCGTCGACCAGCCACCCATTCCCGACCGAAAGTCGCCGTCCCGTTGAGGCTCACCGCGTCCCACTGGCCGTCGTCGATACCTTCGGCACCGGGGAGGGTGCGAACGTTGCCACACAGCCGGTAATAGTCGCGAATTGGGGCCAGCAAACTCTCCTCACCGAACAGCGAGAAGTAGGCAATATCCATTTCTCGATATACGCCGAGAGGACTAATTCGGCGCTGGGCTGCGGTCGCGTCCTTGAGGAGGGAGTAGGTTCCTCCCTCCAGGAAGTTTACGACGCGACTAAAGACCACAACGCCTAGCGCGACCCTCAGCTCGCGTTGGTCGGCCTCACCGGTGCTCAGATCAATGTGTGGCGCGCCCGCCCCTCCATTGTGATAGAGGGACCGTTGTACCCACGCCGCCGTACCGTCAACTGGAATCAGGACGATAAGGACGAGAGCCAGCCCGAAAAGGTGCTTCAACATGCCCCTCGAATCAGCTGAAACCGCCCGCCACAGGAGAACAACAAGCCCCAGAATGAGAAACGGCAAGCCAACGGTCCAGAAGACCTGCACGAAGATGCTGTGGTAGGGGAGACCTATGTAGGTGGCGAGATCCTGCGCCAGTCTGCCATCCTCAAAGAACGGCCGGAAAGCCTTTGTTGCTGATACTGCAGTGTCCTCGACACGCCCAACTTCAGCCTGGCTCCATGATGCCCCGGATACCAGGCTGGAAACCGACCCCGCCAGCCAGCTAAGAAGTCGCTTGTTCATTTCACATTCCGATCAGCTTCTGCTCAAGCCCCTTCAAGTAGTCGGTGTTCTGGACACGCACCTCCTCGAGTTGCAGCTGTGCTTTCAGTCGTTTGATGTCGCGCTCGACCCACACGATTACATCTTCAGCAACTCGATCCAGTTTGGCGCCAGTACCACCCGCAAGCAGATTCGCGTAGATCGCCTCTTGCTCAGCAATGGCGAATCGAATGTACGCAAGTGTCATTCGCCGTGCCGCAGCCTTCTCTACTTCCTTATAGCGAAGAGGAATGTTTCGCCGCATGTCGAACATGGTCGCCAGAGTTGAGCGGTCGAGTACAGGGAACGCCGGGTCCGCCTTCAATCTCTGGAACTCAGCGACCTCATCCAGATCCTGCCCGCTCATGCCGGCAGAGGTCACCGCGTCGAGAAGCTCGCGATACTTCGGCACACGCTCATCAAAGACCTGCTGGACGCTCTTTCTCGGGGGTTCGAAGTTGAAGCGAGTCAGACCGTCGCCGCTTCCTTCTGGAACTGTGACCATGTTGAAGCTGATCGACTCGCGGACTTCCGCCAGTTCTCTGGCCACGCCATCATCGCGAACTTCGGTTCTGGTGCCCCCAGGTGGCAGCGTTCCCAGCTGACCAAGGTACTCTTTGATGGTCTGTTGCAGGTCGAAGTCCCCGGCGGCCGACGTAATCTCCTTGAGCCGATCATTCAGATCACGCATTGCGTCCGGCATGTACTCTTTGATCAGGTCCCCATCATCGCAGGCCCCCGGCGCCTCACCCGACTCGATGCACTTGTTTTTTGCCTCTGAGATCTCCGAATTGCGTCGATCTTTCGCCATGTCGCGGACGCTTGCGCAATTGAAAGCGTTCAGCTCGCGCAGGAAGTCCTTGTGAATGTTCAGGTTCTCGAGGAGCTGGTACAGCGTGGGTGATGAGTAGATGAGAAAGTTGATCGCCATCCCCGCCACGTTCGACTGGAAGTAGGTGATGAAGGACTGCACATCTCCAATGACCTGGGCCCCTAGATTGCCAGTCGTCATTCCGTCGCAACCGACTCGCACATTCGACTGAACCGTTCCGTCAATGTACTTGAAGGTTCTTCCCTGATCGTCGGGCAGAGCCACGTCGAACAGTAAGCCGACGTCGGCGGATGCGGAGTCCGGCCCGAGTCCCTGCGCGTGACCGGTCGACGTCGTCACGGCGATCGCCGCCGCAATGGCAAGCCTTTTCATTCAGATGCCTCCAAGATCGCGCGTTCGATTGATTCGACGGTAGTTACACCCTCGAGCCGCCACGTTTCCCGCGAGCGCTTGTTTTCTACCCAGATAGTCGGCGTCAGCGGAACCCTCTGCTGATAGCTCGCCAACTGGTCATTCGGAATTGGACCCGCCTTGAGACCTTCGACATCGCGAAGCCGTCGCAGGAAGTCCGGGTCATCGTCCATCTGCAACAACGTGATATCGAGTTCCGGGTAGAGACGAAGTAGGCGCTTCACCTCGGCTATCTGCAGTGAGCAAGCTGGGCAGGAGGCGCTGTAGAACAGCCATGCCCGTACCCGGCCAACCCGGGCGCGGCGATCTGCTGGGGCAGCCTGCTGCGTCTTCGGGGGTGGGATCGACCTCATGCCTGGGTCAACCACCTGCGGCGGATTCATCGCCATGTGAAGGGCATACTGATCCTTGTGCCCGCGCTCCATCATCACCTCCTGAGCGAACCTGGCAGCGAGCAGGTTTCGTTCGAGTACGGCGTTCTGGTAGTCGATCACTCGTTCGGCGCTCGCCTTCGACGGGTTGAGGACATGCTCAATTATTACGCTCGGGGTCCCTGGCGCGAAGTGAAACTCGAGACCCTTTGGATCCACCATTCTGAGCGGCGCCGACGGGTGTCGGGTGACCTGCTCATTCAGGGAATCGCAGTTCTTGAGCCAGTGAAGGCGATCGCATCGCAGCAGCGGATGTTCAGTCTCCGTCGCTGAACGGGGCAATGGCGTATCAGCGGCTATGCCGCCCCCAACCCACAGAAGTACGGCGCCGAGGCACGCCAGACCAATGACTGGGCGGAATGAGGAAGGGCGTATCGTATTCATGCCCTGTTTAGACGGGCGATCGGCCCGGAATCCGTTAGCCTGGCGCTAGCCGCTCGTAGTTCGCCAATACTGATCTCGAATAGATCATTCGCTTGGTCGGGTCACTCGCGTTGTAGTAGCCGAGTCCCGTGACGATCGAACCATGACGGCGAATGAGAGACGCCAGATAATAGGCCCCATATGACAGATTCCAGTCCGGATCTAGGGCCCGCTCAATGCTCGGCATTCTGTCTCCGTGGTAGTGGAGATTGATCTGCATCAGGCCGATATCGATCATCCTCGGATTTACCCGGCGAATAGACGTCCTGTCCCCCGGTAGTGTGGATGCGTGGAGCTTGGCTGCCTGTTCCGTTGGCAGGAACCAGCGAACCGCCTTGCCTCCACTCCGCGGCCGGTACCGGACAAGCCACGGATTTAATTGCACGTGCTTCACAAGTGCAGCTGCTTCGTCGCGACTGCCAAGGAAGAAGGACTCACCTTGTACATTCAGGGTCCACGGATGACCACGACTCTCGGTCATCAGGACTGCGCGTAGCAGCCGCTCGTCGAGCCCATAGATCCCTGCGACCTGTGCCACGAGAGGATGAGCAAATGCCAGTTGCACCCATATGAGTGAGGCAAGGGCAAAAGCCACCCGCAACGGTCTAGATTGGTGGAAACTCATGCCGCTCCAGCCATGCATTCGCCCGGTCTCGATCACGCGGTGCATACCCATCTGGGTGGCTGCCCACGATGAACGGCTCAACCGTGTAGTACAGAAGGTTTACCAGTACGTAGCGCGGCACCCGAGACACCGCTAGCTGGGGGTGAAGCCGCACGACCCGGCGTATCGGGTCGCCCTCGATGCTGCAGATCATGCGCCGCATTGGCTGCGGTTCATCAGTTGGCTGCGACACATTCAGCGGGACCACCTTCTGCGCCTTTGGCACTCCGATCTCGACCCTAACCTCAAGACGCGTGCGAAAGTGCCGCCGAACCACGCGGTTCAGGCATTCTTGGGCACACTGCACGAGCGCATCAGGGTTCATCACCGCTCCGGAAGGAAACTCCAACTCCCAGTCTTAGACGACAGCGTGACCCGATCCCCGAAAACCGAAACGGTATAGCCCTTCCACTGATCGCCGGCGGCGACGACGTCGCGCCCCGCCTCGTGAAGCACGAGCACGGACGGTGCACAGTTCCAACAACCCGATGCAGCAACGATCGCACCGATCCTGATATCCGGTTTCACGTTGGTCGCATCGCGTGGACGCCGGACTCCCGGCGTCGGTGTCACCGCTTTGCCCGGTATGGCGGTCTTGGTTTGCGGTTTCTCCTTCGGGGGCGGGCTGGGCGCCGCTGTCGGAGCCGGACTGGCCTCCGGCGCAGCCGTTGTCAAACCGGCCTCGCCAATCTGATCATCGGAATCCTGAGCTGGTTGATCTGGCGTCACTTCACTGGAGCGGCTCTCAGACTGGGCCGCGCCCTCTGCGCCCTCTGCGCCCTCTGCGCCCTCTGCGCCCTCTGCGCGGGCCGAGGCGCCAAGGGGGCCGAACGCTATGGACTGGTACTGGTGTGGATCACCCATATCAGTCGCTGCCGTAACCTCGGGTAGCAAATCGAGAGAATCATCGCGCTGTGGCTCCAGCGGGGGCAGCTCGATTCCGTTGTCTTCGACACTCTGCTCGGGAACCGGCTTCAGATCCGGGCTCGACAGGGTTTCCGCGTTGGGCGGAGGTGGCACCGCTTCGCTGCAGCGCTTGATCCCGGCGACCGCGAGGATCAGGACCGCGGAAACTACGAAGGCCGCATTCCTTCTGTGCGGTTTGGCCTTCGTGCTGCCCATCCGCTGGGGCCCTGACGGGCTTTCCGTGTCCGAGTCACCGGTGGATGGTTTCGTCGCGATCGGCTCCTGTCTCTCGACTTGTCGCGCACGGCGCGCTCTTGCCACCAGCCCGGAGAATGCCGCCGACTTGTCGGCGACCAGGCCAGCCGCTTTGCTGAGCGCATTCTTTGCGGAATGAGCAGCGACCCGAAACTGGTCGCCTGGCCCCTGCGGCATCGCGGGCGCCACTATGCCGCCCTCGTGGTCAACCGCGGGTTCGGTGACTGCCTCTGTCACATTACTATTGAAGGACGCTGCAGCAGGGGTGTCGACTTCAGGTCCCTGATTGTCGTTCGACTCATGCTCACGGTCTTGTGTAGAGCCCTCGGCCTCACCACTCTCGAGGGTCTGCGCCAGCACCTGCGCATCGCCGCCGGCGTCGACATCATTGACGAGCGTTCGTGCCACCTCGCTATCCAGAGGATCCTTGTCAACGTCATCGTCAAGAGAATCAAGAAAATCGTCGATCGGGTTCCGTGGCTCATCCTTTGGATCATTGCTCATCAACGTACTCCACCCGCGTATCGCTCACGCGAGGGTTGATGTCGATGGGTACCGGCACGCCGTTGGTCTCGACCCAACGGCCTGGGCTGACAATGACTGGCGCCTTGTGCCGTGGGTAGAGGGCACCGTTCATGACCTGCGCCGGCATTTCGACATACTCGATGATCGGGGGTTCATAGGTAAAACCCTGACGCGCACGCATCCGGCCCTGGAACTCTTCGAGCGTGTCGGTAACCCCACGCCTGTACGCGTCGTCAACCCGATTGCGCTCCACAGCTCGAAGGTCGGATATCGCCGCCTCTCGGGCTCGCCGATGCATCTCCTCAGCTGTAGCCACGGACACCCCAGGGCGCTCCTTCGGGCCGCGGGGCCCGGCCCAGGCATTCGACGCGCTGATAGCCAGCGCCAGCGAAAGAACGGCGCTAGCCGCCACTCTTGAGTCCATAGGGATACTCCTCAGCAAGTTGAGCAATGACGGCGCCCATGACGTTGGCAGTCCCGTCCGATGCGGATTCGTCCGAACGCTTCTGGAACTGGGCCTTGCGCAGGTCCACCTCTGCAGGTTCGGTGGTGGACAGCCAGTACGTGGCCGGGTCAGAGCAATAGCGCATCAACGCTGTCACGTTGATGTTGCTCCGGTGACGAAGTAGGTAGAAGAACTCGGTGAACTGAGGAATCGCGCTCCGACTTCGTCCCCACATGGCACGGTCCTCTGGCGTGATTGCAAACATGGCCTCGGCGTCATCCATGTCCTGCTTGCTTGCTCCAAGCATGATGAAGTGTCGGGTGTTCATCATGATTCCGTCGTCTGCGCCGCCTTCGGCGTTGACCAATGCACGGAAGTCGGCAAGGCCCTGACTGAGCAAGACCACTGCTCCCTGATACTTGCGAAGCTCGCGGAAAAATGAGCCAACGATCCTCGCGAGGTGCGGCTTGGCCAGTACCTTCCACGACTCGTCGATGAAGAGTAGCTTGCGAACTCCACGCGGGAGCTTGAATTTCACATACGACTCGATCTGCATGAACAGGATCAGCATCACCACATCCATAGCCGGCGAGTCGGCCATCAGGCTGGTTTCGACACAGACCATCTCAGCATCCCAGTTCACGGAGAGCGGCCCATCGAACAGGCGTCCCCACATTCCCTCGCTACTGAAGTCGACCAACCGACGGGCCAATTCATTTGATATGGAGTCAGCGGGATTGGCGCGCAGACTGTTCATCAGGTGGGTCATGATCAGCTCGCCACCTGGTTGTCTTGCTGCGAAAAGACCGGTGAGATGACCCATCAGGATGTTCATCTCCTCCTTTCGCACGGGCTCTGTCCTGCCGGACTCATCGGTTGTCCCGGATTTCAGCATCGCGTTGAGCACGCTCAGCATGTAGGACAGTTCAAGGCTTGATGGCTGCCGATGTCCTTTACTGTCGTCAATCCAAAATGGGTTCAGACAAGGTGGCTCGTAGCCATCCATTGGCTCTGGCACAAGCACGATCAGTTGCCCCTCGGTCGCACGTGTGTGCGAATCGAAGTTGAAACCCTTGTCGATCACAAAGGTCTTCGTCGGGGCCTGCACCCTGCTCTGACTGATAAGCCCGTTTGCCAGGAACGACTTCCCGGTGCCGGTGCCTCCTGAGATCAGCGTGTGCCCGGCAGTGGCGTGCCGCGTGAACAGGTCGTAGCCGATCGGCTCCCCGACGCTGTTGTTGAACATCAGCTTTCCGTCATCGAGCCCGTTGAAACCGGTGTAGATGGGAAGCAAGTCCGCTAGGTTCGTACTCAGGACCGGAAGATCCCGACCGATGAACTGAGAGGCTTCCTGACGGAAGTTACCCGGCAGGCTATGGTGGATCACCGCGTCTCCGCGGAGCTGCTCAAGATACCCGCTATTCCAGAGTAACTTCTCCAGCTGCTTGGCTCGGCGCTTTGCCCGTCCGGCGTTGCTGTCGCGCGCAACGATATGAACAGAGGTCCGAACGACCTTGTGGTACTCCCGTTCTTCTGGATTGATGGCGTTGCCAACAAAGGCCAGATCCTGGTCGCGCTTCTCGAGCTTCATTGGGTCCGGAGCAATGATCGGATACTTCGAGAGCTCCTTCTGGTTTGACAGCATCTGCGCCTTGATTCGCAGATTCATTCGATATAGCCCTTGAGCCGGCACCCACCAATTGACTGTGCACCAGCCTTCACCCTCCGTCTTCTGAATCGGATCGAGCAGCATTGCGGCCCGCGTCTCTTCGGGCATTACCCGGACTGAGGTTGCGTAGTGGTGGTAGCCATCCAACGACCATGACTCGGGCGAGGTCTTCAATGTGGTCCCAGTCGCCGCGGATCCGATGCTCGTTCGGACGCCGGTCAACGACAGCGCGTCAGCGAGAGTTTCAAAGCGTGTAGGCTCTGGAGGTGCAGCGATGAGACACCGCCTTGGATTCAGAATCCGGTAGAGCAACTTGCAGATGCCAGACGCATTCTGACGCTCGGCCGCTAGACCGATCGCCTCCATTCCGAACTCCAACTCACTGACAGCCTCGAGGAACCGGTGCTCGTCGGCCTCCATTCGGTTGATGAATGCCTCCCCGTCAGAGAGCCCAAAAAGACTGCGAAGGGCCTGAGATGCCTGGCTGAATCCCCGCCGCTCCCGAAGTGACGAGTCCATTGCAAAAACCAGGTAGTGCTCTACGACCATGGCCACTGTGCCGCGTGTGATCCCCGGATTTGGAAGTGGGTCAGGGGTGCCGACCTCGGAGCCGTCATCCCCTTCCAGCTCCATCTTCTTGACCCGGTCCAGAAGCTCGGCGCCCTGCTTGGCATTTGCGAAGAAGCCGAAGCGTGCCGCCCTCTCCTGCACTGCCAGGACAGACTTCCCGATGACGGGGAGGAAGCCCTCTTGGCGGATTCCCTCACGATATCGCGTCAGTTTGTCCCGCACGTCGCGATGAGAGAAGCGCACGTACTGCCCAGAAGACCCCTCCGGGTAGAGATCGATCAAGCGAGCCAGCTCGTTGGCTATTCCTGTGCGCTGATCCTCAGTCAGTCCATCACCAGGAATGCTGGGAAGACGCCAGATGGCCATCATTCGCCCGTCAACGGTGAGCGAGTATCCGCCACTGTCCACGAAGGTATAGATATCGATGGCGTCCTCGAGGCGCACGGCTTTCGTGTAGCCGAGCGCGCCCAGCATTTCGCTTGCGGTCGACGTCCTCATGCTTGAATGCGACTCACGAGGATCATCCGAACCTCGGGGATCAGATCAATGCGCACGCCCACATTGCGCGCCATCCATCCCCCCATATCGACCTCGGTAAAGTCCACCTCGGCGAAGCTTCCCAGGATGGCCTCGCCCGCAGCCTTCGAGGTGATGACGGGCGTGTAGCCGATGCTCATTCCCCACAGGGTCACCAGCTCTGACACCTTCATCATCGCCGTGAGCCTAGCCGACACCGGCGGTGGAAGGATCATTGGGGCGGTGTGGGGTCCAGTTGTCGACGGATTCAATGGACCAGAAATGAGGGGCTTTTCGCGTAACTCACCATCAGCCGCAGGCCGCGCCACGATACTCCGCATGGCTGTCTGCCTGATCTGTGCTTTCCTGTAGTCGTCTGCAAATCCGCTGTCGCCTCGGGTCGCGCAGCCCGATACCAGGCCCGCCGCGGCGAGAATGGATATAGCAGTGCCCTTCACCGAGTGAACCATTCGGATCTCCTGATGACGGTGTGCTCCCAGTGGCCGTCGACGCGGCGTCCAGTTCGAGAGTCGACGTAAGGTGGAATCCAGATCGGTGCGATCTCTTCCGGCACTCGCAGAGGCACATATGGGTCCGACGCGCCGTACACGATTCGCTCACGAAGGCTTTCCCTCAAGACGGCTACAGCGTCTCGCTGGCCCTGGCGATGCACTTCGTCATAGACCTCTTCCATCGGCCGGAAGGCGCGATCGCTGGCGCAGCCAGCCAATGCAAGAATCAGGAAGGCGGCACTACAGCAACGGACGGCCATCAATGCTCTCCACAACAGAGTGACCAATCGGCAAATCGATTGGCTCAGTAATGATCAATCTCAGTTCGGTACCTGCGTCGACCGAGATAACGTCGAAAAGGGTTGCGCCGCGCTCCCGGAAGTAGCGGACTAGCTCATTCGCGCCAGCGCCGATGGTCGATCCGGCAATCAGGTTCCCCAGGCGCCCGCCGCGTACCACCTCCCGAATGTTCCCGCCGGCAGTCTCAATTGTGTCGGTGGCCCCTTGCTGGATTCCGCTGCCTGCAGCGCCAACGCCTGCTGCCAACAGCGCGAGCGATATTTGCGTGCCCTTGACGCTCTCCTTGACGCCTCGAACTCCCAGATCGTTGTCGCGTGCGTCGACGACATAGCCGTTGACCTCGATGACATGCGCTGTTCCAGCCTCATCAATGATGGACAGCTGTTCTACCTTGACCATGGCGGTCGGCCGCTTTCTATCGACCCCTTCGCACAAGCCGAGCAAGTGAACTGCGGGAACCTGAAACTCAAGCCCCTGCGGCCCCTTGAAACTCGACACCAGTGGGAGCACGACTGGCGCACTGGTGGTGCCAAGGCCGCCTATTGATCCGGAGATTCCAGTTGCGACAGGACACGGCACGCCATGCAAGGTTCGCAACGTGGCAAAGGAATAGGCGGGGATTCGGGTATAGCCGTCTCTGATCGTTCGCCCCGTGGTTCGCGCCGGAGATGGTGTTCCGGGGCCTGCTGCTTCGGGACGTGCCTGGCTTGCGAATGACGCATTCTCGTCGAACGCGCCGCTGGCCAGAGGATCTGTCATTCCACCAGTCGCCGCGGTGCCTGCCCCGGCTGTAAACGGTAGCGATGCACCTGAGCCGCCTGAGCCTCCACCCAGTCTTCGATAGGGGCTCTGCCGAGATTGCGCTGTTAGCTGCGGATCCACGAACTCTCCGCCGCCCGGTGGTAGCGGCAGGTCGCTCACGCCGCTCGGCATCGGATCGCCGGTACGCTGACTACGAACACGGGACTCCGAGTTTCTCTCCAGCGCCTCGAGAAGTCCCTGCACTTCGCGAGTGAGCTTCGTTTCAACTGCCTCGAGCTGCTGAGAGAACTCGCTTCGCTGCGTCTGCAAGACTCGATCCTGCTCTGCCAGGCGCCGCTTTAGTTCAGCCAGTTCGAGCTGCCTTTGCGCCTCGGCAGCTTCGCTCGACATTGTTCCGAACTCGACAGGTGGCGGTGTTGGAGCAGCCTGCCCAGCTTGCGGAATCGGCGCCCTGTCAGATCCGCCCATTTTCATGAACAGGAAGGCAGCCGCAAGGCACACGCCTCCGATCAGGAAAACCTTAGAGCGTGAGGTATTGGTCTGCGCGGCCGAATTCTGCTTTGCGGCCCGCGCTTTGATGACGTTCGGATTATCTGTCACGGCGATGGTTGTCCGTAACGAGGTAGATCAGGCCCTGGTGGCTCGGATCGGTAGCATCAGCTGCGTACTCCGGTGCTGGCCCGAGCCGGAAGTCGTAGGGTTGCATCGTAATCTCGCGCACGAGTCCTACCGCATCAGTCAACCCACGCGCGGCGAAATCGATGCTCTCAAGTGCCACGCGGTAGGGGGTGCGCCCTTCGTTCACGGCCAGGAGCACGTAACCGGTGTAGTTCACGCCCCTATAGGTCTCGGTGAGATAGATCCCCACAGAACCCTGCCGGATAATCTCGCGGTCTGACAGATCACCCGTGATCTGCTTTCGCGCGTATCCCTGAGGGGTCTCGCCGAGGATCATGTACTCGATCAACTTTCTCCGAGTTGACCGCTGCAGTTCGTCGGGCACCGCCGAAACTGCGGATGTCCCCCTCGCCAGAACCTTCACGGTCGAATCGGGGCACCCGCTGCGGGCATCGAGTCGGAGATGGTAAGACTGCCCGGTTTTTCCCTGGACGATGGCTATGGCATGGTATTCCGGGTCATCGACAGTAAAGAACAATCGATCAGGGAAGGGATTCTCGAAGTAGCGGAGTCCATCCTCTCGCTCCGGAAGTATCCCGGCCAGCGGCTCTGGGAAGACGACTTCCGTGTAGGCCTCCGGGGAAACTGCGATGTCGAGCGGGGCTCCCGACCAAGTCGCGCTGCGTTGAACCCGGTCACAAGGTTCAGCGGCGCCCGCAACCGAGCTGAGTATCAATGCAGCGAGAACTGGGAAGTAGCGAAGCATCAGAATTCTGTGTCAGGGACTCAATTCCCTTAGACGCGCCACTTACCCGCTGCTTTTGACGACCAGCAGCCCCTCCGGACGCCCCTCACTGGGCACGACGCGTTGCATTTCGATCCGGACGGTCGTCTCCGCAGGCTTTAATGGAGTGGAGCCGGTGTAGCCGCCGATCCGCCCCTGTACCGTAAATATGAAACCGCCCTCTGTTTCCGTGAGGGTTTCATTCAACGGGGTGAACCATTGCGAGAGTGACAGCCGGCGGATACGTGCCGCCTCCTGATCCATTGCCGGCTTGTAGCTGAGCGCGAGGTCCGGCCGCATCATTTCCCGTGCCCGGGCGAAGTTCACATCTACGGTCGAGGAGTCGTATTGCTTGAAGTTCGCCAGGAACCGCTGCCCGTAATTCAGGACCGTTGCTTCGGGAATGTCGCGCGTTGAACGGTACATTCCTTCACCGTCAGCGACGCAGTACATGAGCTGGTTGGTCGACAGATAGTCGACTCTGCCATGGAGGTGCGTGATATAGATCCCAAGGATCAATACGCCAACCACCCCGAAGGCGCCCACATACACTCTCGATCGCTGCAATCGGGCGATGGCCAGCTCCTGACTGGCCCAAAGAGTCCACCCTTCACCCTTACCCCCTGCCTCGTTCATTCCCTCAAACCTCGTATTCGTCTATCAGTGCAGATGGCGGAAGGACGCCGCGCAGGCGGAACTGGCTGTCGAGCCCCTTTGCGAGCTGAGGCCAATACTTTGCGCGTCGCGGGTCGACCACCCATAGCAGCAGCAGGTGCTGCAGCCATGCTCCTGGCTTGTCCTCGGTCGCCTTCTGCAGAATGAGCGCAAGGGCGGCGCCAGACATGAGCGCCACAAAGGGCCCGAGCGGGCCCAATGGTCCGCGCAGTGCGATATGCAGAACAACGAAGCACAGCACCCCAACCATCAGATACTCGTATCGAAGGCCCAGGAATCGAAACGCTTCAAGAGCGTTCACAGGACACCGTCTCATCTCAGGTGCTCATCGCCGAAAGGGATATGGCCACTGCAGTTACCGGCAATCCAAGGTAACGCCAGTGGCCATATATCCTTCAACATTATCCCTGCCGTCGCTCGATCAAGAGCTCGTTGTTGTTCCCGCCCACATCAAAGGCCCAGGTGACGAATGACTCGCCAAATGCGGCGACAACCAATGCTCCCAGCGCCCCCCACTTCAGAAACGAGGCCATCGGCATGAACATCCCCAGTGCGAGAAGCACGAGAGCCACGAAAATGCACACGTAGCTGAATACGGTCCACATTCCACCGATGTCTTCGATGAACCGCGCGGTATCTCCCATAAAGCCCCCGCCCTCGAACGCGTCCTGGGCGAATGCGATCTCGGGCATCAACGCACAGAGAACCGGGAGCAGACTCAGGGTGAGGAAGGTCAGAAAGTCCGACGCATCCTTCGTCAGCTGCAGGCGTGGTTTGGCAAAGCGCATCATGGTCTTACTCCGGTGTGGTCAATGGTGCCGGCGACTGCCGGATATAGGTTGCAGTGGGTACTAGCGTTTGGTAGCGCAGTCGACGCTCCTCGATCAGAAGCATCGGGTCCAGGGCCTCGCGGGCTGTCGAGAGGTCCTTCAGTAGCCGTTCGTAGTCGAACCCGGCGAAAGCGTATGCCGACTGTGCTGCCCTGATCTCCTTCATGGCGGCATCCAGCGCCTGCGATGCCCGGGCTGTTCGTTCAAGGGACTGTTGAACCGACGGGCGGCGCAAATCGAGTATCCCCGGCCCGGCATATGCTGTGCCGGGCGGGGCGGCATTGGCAGCGCTTACCAGAAGACTCAGGGGCAGTATCAAGGCGGTCACATGTTTCATGCTTCCCTTAGACCGCCGGCTTTCCCGTTTTCGTGCCATTCCTGGCAGGACCTATTCGGGCTCTACCGGCTCTTCCCGGCGATAGCGACTTTCGTAGAACCGAGCAGCATCTCGTGCCCGGGCGATAGCAGTCGACGCCGTTGCCGAAGCCAGTAGCTGGAGCAGCTTTGCAACCACAGCCAATACCGCGATCATCAGAATCTTGTAGGTCCCACTGATGATCTGGCTTGTAAGACTGTGAGTCAGGTCGAAGCTCAGCAGAATCAGTACCGCCGCCACCCCGACGCCCAGATAGCCCCAGAACCCGAATGTTTCGATGTAGTACCGGGCGAGCCGCATTGCCCAATCCCAGATGTCCCACAGGTCGAGATCCCAGTCTCGAAGCCGCTCAAGGAACGATTGCTCGCTCGCCATTGCACGTAGCGGCGTGAATGATCCTGCGATCGCGCCGATGGGCCCCGCGGGTAGCTGGGTGATCGCCAGAATCGTCGAAGCTAGCGCGATGCTCAGCCATCCCCAGAACCCGAGTACCGAGACCCACCACCAGCAATCCCACGGCTGTTGCAGCATCTGCAGTTGGCTGCCGATCAATGTGTCTGCCAATGCCATCACCTGTCCTCGTCTTCGAGTGCCCCATTGCTGAAGGCGTGTATGAAGTGCGTGTCGTGCTCCATCGAGCGGCGCATCAAGTCGAGCCCCTTGACCTCCGGACGCGCAAAGCGTGGAAGCCATACCTTCTCGCTAGGCGGGATCGCGGTCTTGAACGTGAGCAGTGGCAGGCGCATCCGATGCACCCCTGAGGAGGAAAACAGGATTGCATCGCCCTTCGCCAATGCGAAATCCTCGGGCTGAAGCATGTCCTCTCTCATCTCCCTGGACCCGACGCTGACACTGCGGCCGTGGCTCTCTTGATTGAGCATCCCGGTCTCGAAGTTCTTGTGACTACTGCCGAAGTTCCGGCTGTCGGTCCCCTGTCCAAAGCGGGCAATGATCGTTCCGGCCAGCGCGGCTGCAGTACTGCGGCTCTCCTCGCTTGATACCCTCAGGAAAAGTTGGGAGCCGGTTGCGTCGAGTAATTTGCTGACGAAGTGCTGATTCACCGAGTCGAGGAAGCCCCGGCCCTGTACGGCTGCCACAATCGGGACATTGGCGTCTCTACCCATCTGAAACAGCTCGAGGTCGGCTTCGTCTGCCGAGGAGCCGTATTCGTCCATGAAAATCATGCATGACACGGCCGGCCGGACTCGCTGGGTGTAGATCTCCCCGAGTGCGCGTGCCGCATCTGCCATTAGCAGCCGCCCGAACACATTGCTGCCTTGCTTGTCAGAAAGGGCGGAGAAGCCCACGTACAACACCCGCCCGTTCTCGATCACGTCTTTCAGGTCGATGTCCGGGTTGTAGGAGTTCAGCAGTCGGATATAGGGGCCGTGACAGAAATCCATCACCATGCCTTTCAATCCGGCCAGCACTTTGAGGTATTGCTGATAGTCGGGCCCGAGCTGACCTTGCCGGTTTTGTGTCAGCCACATACGTAAAAACTGATACACGAATGCCTTCGCATCGACGTTTTCGTCCGGGATGCGTTGCCAGAGTTCGGCGAACAGACCCAAATCTGAAAACAGCGGGGCCAGATCTCGGAACGATATCGGTGTCCACTCGGGCTGCGCCTTCAGGCAAACCACGGCTGCGAGCATGCCGATGCGTGTCATCCGGTAGAAGAAGTCCGAGTCGCCCCCTGTTGGTGTCTTGGTGAGCTTCATTCCGGTGCTCACCACATGACGGGCATCCCCGAAAAGCAGCGGGTTGTAGGTGTGACTCTGATTCGGCCGATCCGGGTTGAAGTAGCGCAGATCGTGCTCGCGGTTCGTCAAACGCATGATCTCGGCGATACGTGCGAACACCTTGTCGTCGCTCTTGGGGTCGAAGATGATCATCCCGCCACCGCGCTTGGCTTGCTGATAGCAGAGCGACAGCAGAAATTCGGTCTTCCCCTGCCCAGGGCTGCCTAGCAGCGCCATGTGCGCTGCCATGTTCTTGTCGTCGGTGAAGGAGGGAAACATCTTCTCGATGACACTGTTGTCATAGTCGGTCCGCTCTTCGGCGGTAAGCCGGCCCTGTCTTTCCCTCAGCGCCTCGAGTCCTGATTTGTAGGTCAGGAAATCAATACTGTGTCCGAGATAGATCCGATCGGCTATGCCCGTCTCTTCGCGGCCAGCGAACCGATGTTGCTTTGCGAGTTCTGGAGGCTTCCTAAGTGTCCTCAGCGCCTGCAGCCTGTTGGCTGCAAAGACGCCGGCGCCGATGCCGATCGCTCCGAACGCCGGGGCGGGCAAGAACGGCGCCATGGCCGCGAGTAGGGGGGTGAACGGCGTGGCCTTTAGTCGCCGCATTTCATCGTGTGCGCGTACGCGCACCCGGGCCTCAGAGCTGTAGCGCTCGCGCACACTCATGTGGATGCTCTCTCGTGATGGGCGCGGCCTACCAACGTCATCTTTAGCAGACTTGAAGGCTCGCTATGGTCTTCCGACAAGGCGGCAGTGAACGCCTCAGTAGCTCCAACCAGGATCAGGCGCCGGCGCGCGCTGGCTGCCATGGAATAGAGGATGCGACGTGCGTGATGGAGCCGGCCGGGAGGCAGCATCAGGATGAGCGTATCAACCGGTTGCCACAGCACCGCGTGAACCGGTGCCACCCGCGCAGGAAATGCGCGCTCCAATTGTGCGGCTGTAATCGCCAGTTCCCGGCCATCGACGGTGCGTGCCGGGAAGGGTCCCGGACTGGCATCAATCAGACGAAGCTCGAGTCGGGTGAAGGCCGGGATTGTGATCTCCCCTGGCAGTGGCTCGGTGAAGTAGACCTTTGCCCCGGACCGCCAAGATCGTCGCCCGAAGGCGATCGCTGCTTCAGTGCTCTCAAGCTGCTCCAGTCGGTCAGCGAGGACCGTGGGATCAGGGAGTCCCGCCCTCCGCGGGTAACAGACCGCGTAGCTTTCATCGAGAGCGTTCAACCTTGGAAGCACGCGCTCCACGATGCTGTAGACCGCGCCGTCTACGTCTTCAGTCCGACATTCATGTGCTGACAGCGGCAACTGAAAGCGCCCTTGCAAGCGGCCGATCATCTCCGGGGCGTCCATTAGGCGTCGAGCCCTGGTGACCAGCGCTCCACCAGTCGGATGCCGGATCATGCGAATAGCGTCGCCGACCTCGTCGCCGGCACTGGCGATATCCCGGAACGGTCGGCCGAGAATGAATCCCGTGTCCAGCGAGTCGTCCCCGATCAGAACCAGCCCAACGCCGTCGGGCCGCGCACGAAACAGCCCGTGCAGCTGGTCGGATGAAAGCTGGTCCGCGCCCAGAATGACGATCAACTCAACCTGCAGACCGCTGATCTTGTCGTACCGCGGCGGAGTCCCCAACATCTCGTGCAGCGTTTTCGGCCGACTCACCAGGCCACGTTCGTTCAATGCGGTTTCAGCCCAGAGGGTTGGGCAGATGAGCCCCATCTTGATCTTCAGAACGTCGCACACCTGATCGAGGCCCGTCGCCACATCTAGCGCTGCCTCAAGCCCCTGCACGCAGATCACGGAGAGCGCTCCGCCCAGTGCGAACCTGCCAAGCTCCCACGGATCAACTCCCTCCGGCACGCTCATCTTCGATAGCGCGTGTTCCAGGGCTTCTCGATCGTCTGGCGGGTCGATGTCTGCCAAGGCCCGACTGTGCGACAGCACCCCTTCAGCCAGAGCGGCCGCTTCCTCGAAAGCCTGTGGCAGGAATGCACGGTCGGCATCAATCGTCAGCAGGCGCTCGGCCCGCAGTGTGTCGATTCTTGCCTCGAGCGCGCGTCTCGCGGTCTTTCGTTCGCTCAGCCCCAACCTGGCCAGGGCGGCCTCCCTCAGCCAATCGAGGGTCATGTAGGTGTGCCCGCTGAACCCTCGAGCTCGCAGCTCGGCGATGACAGCAGCATCCAGCCGCTGGGGTGCATCCTCGGCTATCCCCAACTCACGAGCGACCCGTTCGACGCGATCCCACTGTGCGGTCGGCAGATGCAGAATCACGTTGTAGGGCTGCTCGCGGAGCTGTCGATCGAGATCGACGGAGCTGCCGAACACATTGCGGAGGGCTTCCAGCGCCTCTTCGTCGAGGCCGAGCTTCCCCAGCAGCGGTGCCAAGGCCTGGTGCGACCGATGCGAAGCCCAGTTCGTCATCATGGTGCGCGCCATGCCGGCGTCGAATCCGGCATCCGTGAGCCGTTTCGCATGGCCGCCGTCCAGCACGCTCAGCAGGTCGTCACCGAAGCGGCTGATGAGCCGGTTGATGTCGCCGATATCGACTTCCAAGGCCTCCGCCAGCATCGATGCCGAAGCGGCCAGGCTCTCGGGAGGGCGCGTCCGGATCTTTGCCGCCAGGAACAGGCGGCCCGAACCGACGTGCGAGGTCCATTTGCCCTCCAGACAGACGACCTCGTCGCTCACCAGCGCCATGTTCTTGGCCAGCACCGGCACGATCTCGCTCTCGACCTGCAGTTGGGCCACCGCCGAGCCTGTCGGACTTCGCCAGGCGCGCAAGACGCGGCCGTCGATGGTTGTTCTGTTGCGGCGTCGGGTCATGATCCCTTAGACCGTGCGCACCCCCGTTTATAAACCATCCCCCTAAACAAGGGCGCCCAGCCCCAGCCCCGGCCGCCCAAGCTTTAAGAGGGGAGAAGAAGAGGGGGAAAAGAGAAAAAGAAATGTCGGTGGGTCAGGGGGATAGCGGGTGGGGGTGGCAGGAGTGGGGTGGCTGGTGTACTAGGGGGATGGTTTATAAAAGAGGTGGGTATGGTTGAGCCTGAAGTCTTTGTGGGGCTGCTGGACGCCTATGACCGGGTCCGCGGCGCCTTGTCGGAGCTGTCCGATTGCGTCCGTCGGGTTGACGGTCGCCTTCCGGCATACGCCGCGGTCCTGGCCGAGCGTGATTCGCCGGCGGCACAACGGACCATGGCGGTGAACAGCCTAGAAGGCGAGGGCGCTCGAAACTGGGCGGCCGCCGCACTGTCCCTCATGAACTACCGGCCTGGCCAGGCGCCGGTGGCCAGCGTACGTGCTCCAGGTCTGCTGGCATGCTCACCGCAGACGCTCGAAGCGCTGGAGGACGTCAATCGGGCAAAGAAGGTGTTCGCCGAGCGGGGGAGGGCGATCGACGAGTACACCTTCACTCAGGTTCGCAAAATGCGTCCATTCGCCCACGTGCAGCGGCTGCAGGTCTACCGCCAGCTCCATATGCTTCAGCAGCCGCCGGAGCGTGTCAGCTTCTTCTGGAACCGCGGCGCAACCACCGGCAAACGGCTGACGGTGGCCGATGTCCGCAGGCGAATCCAAAACGCTGAGCGGCGACAGCGTGGCACGCTGTCCGACGAAACGATCGAGCGCGAACTCGCGGCCCTGGAAGGACTGCATGATGCCGAGGTGCTGGTTATTCGCAAGCCGGTGGCTCCCCATGTGGAGCTCCTTGTTTGGATCGATGGCGAGCCGCTCCCACCGATACCCGGGGCACTGCCCCTATTCATCCCGGCCGGCCGGTGGCCCGGCCTGAACATGCTATCGGATCTGGTCGATGTTCCCACCAGCCGCCGCAGCGATCGCAAGGTCGAGCTCGAGCCGCTCCTGCCGCGCTTGCACGTCTACAGGTACCTCTATCAACACCGGGAACGTCAGGCCTCCAAATCAATCGATTCTGGCACCGACGCGCCTCTAAATGAGGGATGAGCCCGCCCACGATCAGTTGCGCCTCGAGCCTGCCGCCGAATACCAGAGCCGGATGTCCGGAGGAGTCCCCGCGTGGCCGATGAGATCGGGCCCCCCAACACGGCCGCCACCTCGACCGATCCGCTTTTCCGGGTCGCCCAGGCCCACGAGGTGCTGGCCACGCTCGTTCCGCCTGGCGCGCCCGGCATGGTGGTCATCGTCGGCCGAGGCAATGAACTGATTACCGACGTATCGCTCTACCAGGTCGGCCGTCTTACCGGCGATATCTCGTACGGTCTGGCCAGAATGCGCTTCCGGCTATCCGAACTTGAGCTTCAGAGCGTGATTCACGACCACGTCCGTCGACCATTGAGCTACCTGCATGGACTTGAGTTGTGCGTGCTCAATGCACTTCGATCGCATCCTGCCCTGCTGTTCGCCGTCGACGTCGACAAAGTGGGGCTAGACCAGCTTGCCGGCCTGATGCCTGCGATAACCACCTATGCCGCCATGCGGGACATCTGGTCGATATCTGCAGCCTACGAGTGGACCCTGATCGAGCGCTCCGTGCTCTCGGGCGAGCTCCTTCCGAAGGTCAACCGGGAGCTACCGCCTGGCTACACCTGGCGCCTCGAGGGACCGATCCCGTCACCGCGGATGGCGCCACCGCGTCTACAGTGGTCCCTCGTTCGGCTTGATGAGGCCTATAGCTGGGAGGCGCTCCCGCTGTTTTCACTGGTCACCAGCTCCGAGGGACAGGTTCTTCGCGGCACTGATTCCGCCCTGGCCAAGATGCTCAGGCCACTCCCTGCCGGCGGCACCGTCGACGCCGGCATCGTGATGCCCCGATACCAGCAGCATGGCCGCAGCGAAGTAGAAGTAGATCTTTGGCCAGCGCCGGCCGAAACCGCTGCTGCGGCTTCAGGGTCGGATCTCCACCCTGTCGACGATGGCGACCCCGGGGCTAAAGTCGTTGCCATCCGCGCGCCTCACCGATAGGCGCAGCAGCTCCACCACAGCACTCCGATTGACACGGCACGCGGCACTGCTACCCGCCATCGGGTTGGCCGCTCGCCCCGGCCACCACCTCTGCAGCTGGATCGAACCAAACCTTGTAGAGCGCGCGTGCGGCCTCGTCCATGGCCTTCGGGGGGACCGGCAGATTGACGAACGGATTGCCAGGTAGTGATCCTTTCTGCCGGTGTCCGTGCTCTGTGACGTCGCCGGTACCGCGCAGCTGCGCGTCCATCCGAGCTATCACGAAGCCATCCGTGGTGCGGGTCATGACTTCCATCCGCCTCCGTGACTTCGCCGAGTAGTCACCGAGCATGTAGAGATCGCAATAGCCCTCACCGCCGGCACGGGCAACCCTCCCTCGGATCTGATGGAGCGTCGTCAGTCCGAATCGCTGGGCCTGGACGACCACAACTCGCTGGATATCTGGCACATCGAGACCCATTTCCAGCAGTGTGGTGGTCAGGACTACGTCGACCTTGTTCGACCGCAGTTGGTCGATCACCGCCTGGGCGTCCGTGGGCTTGAGGGCCCCGTGTACAACGCCGAGGCGATCACCGAACAGCTTTCTCCAGGCCTGCTCGTACTCCATCAAGGTGGCCACGTGTGCGGCGCCGCTGCCATGAATCGCCGGATAGAACACCAGCACTTTCCGCCCAGCCTCGACGCTTTCCCGCACCCCAGCGAACAGCGCGCGCCGCTCGTTGTGCTCGAAGATGCGTGTGGTGATGGCCTTCTCGACGTGGCATTTCCGCAGCCGGCTGACTTTGATTGCGCCCAGATCAGCCAGGCCCTGGGTGCGGGGAATGCAGGTTGCTGTAGCTTCAATCAGGTGGCCGGCCGACGACATCAACTCTTCGCGCTGCATTCGGGCAAATCTCTGCTGCTCGTCGACCACCACCAGGTCGAAGCGTCGCGCCGATCGGCGCAGTGCCAGCGTCCCCACCTGGATCAAAGCTGTCTCGGGATCGCCCTCAACCTCGCGGCCCGCGGTGAAGCTCATACCGACATCGGGATTCCAGCTTGCTAGCTTCGCGAAGGTCTGCCGAACTAGATTCGCTGTGGGGCACAGCACCGCGACCCGATGCCCCGACAAAGCCATAGCTCGGGCGATTGCGCCGAAGGTGTCGGTTTTTCCGGTCCCCACATCGCCGGATATGAGCCAGCGCACGAAACGCTCACCGTTGAGTTCGTTGAGGCATTCCCATATTGCGGTTTGTTGCTCGTCCGTCAGCGTATAGGGGTAGTACATGCAGAGCCGGGCCAGAGCAGCGGCCTTGCCGCCGGCGAGCACTTCGAGAGCGACAGCTGGCGCGTCGCGTTTGATCCTCCGTCGCTTCTGGTACGCGGTGAAGTTCGCCTCAACACCCTCCTGCAGCATGCACACTGCGGCGACCACCTGGATCTTGTGCAAGGCAGCCAACGCACTGGTCATCGAGTCAGGCTTGTGAAGCACCCGCAGGATGCCCCGGAGCTTCGTCCGCGCCTCAATCCGCGTCAGCACACCCAGAGCGGCTTCTACGCTCTTCGGATGCTTTAATGATTCCTCCAGCACCGTGGCCGCCGCAGACTGGACGATGGAGTCGAGATTGGATCGTACCTTGGCCCGTCGAATCGCCTGGGCGCGGGCGTCGGCCAGATAGCTGTCCTTCTCGATATCGGCAATACGGCGAACTTGCGCCGCAACCACCCGACCATCCAACGGATATCGAGGTCTGATTTGCCCGCACCATTCACGCGAAATCGGCTCAACATCACGCATGCACAACAGGCCGCTTTCCTTGCGAATCCGGCCATAAAGTAAAAAGGCGGCGCGCTTGGGCGAGAGTAGATATCGAAGCACCGGCGCAGAGTCGTAGCCCCCCAGAATCATGAGGCCGGCTCCGGTTTGTCCAATGAGGACGCCCAAGATCCCCAGCGATCGGCGGTCAGGTACTACCCGGAATACCGCCGCCTCGACTACAACGTCCTGTCCGATGAATGGCTGCAGGTCCCTCGCCCGGAAGCGACGGAGGGGGGCCACCGTGAGGTCGTCGAATCCGCATGGCAGCAAGAGTGGCCGGTCATTCGCTGTTGCAATCTCTTCCGCCGCCGACCCCTTTGCCGGGGCGGCGTCGAGCGCGTTCACGCTTCGCAGTCCTTGCGCTCACGCCTGGCGATCATGCGCAGCGCAGATTCCTCGGGGCCGATCCCTACCTTCAGCACCGCGTGCCGCTGACCTTGCACCATTCGGACGATCTCAGGCGCGTAGGAGCTTCTGAACCGGAGATCCACGCCCACGCCGCTCGGCGCGCGCACGATTTCGACACCATCACGAAGGTCGAAAGTCCAAGGTTCAATCACCAGGTCGACCCTCACCGCATCAAGCAGCTCTGGACCGTTCAGGGCCAATCCGAACACCGACCTCATTACCATGTACGCCAGGTCGTCATCGGCACGAGGCTCTTTAACGATCCAAACCCTGGCTGGGTGATTGTGCAGTCGCCCCGTCTCCGCCGACACCACACATGGCGGCGGCTTGATCTCCGGAACCGTGATGCCGCCCACCTCGTCGCCACCACATGCAGATGCCAGCAGCAGCAGTGAGATAGAAAGTCCAGCCCACCACCTGCTCATGGCGCACCCTCGAGCAATGCGGTCAGAGCCTGCTTCCGCGAACTTTCCATGAGCGCGTGTTGCACTTCAGCGTCGACGGCCAACTCCGTCAAACTCACGTGTTCGACGATGATCCCGTCGCGAAGATCGGATGGCCATGCAGCCTCGATCAGTGTCCGAACACGCTCATCCAACAATGGAGACAGGCGAAAGCCGATCCTCGCCAACTCGATGGACGTCAACTCTGAAAGTATCTCCACCATCGCGGCCGTCGCTGCCGACTTCACGCGGATTCGTACCGCCTCGCCACCGGCGGCGCCTGCGGCCAATAACCTCTGGGCGAACGCTGGATCGAACCGGTGCACCACTTCGATCGTCAGCGAAGGGACCGGCAAGCCCTCGCGGTCCACGACCATTCCTCCGAGCTCCACAGTTGACACCTGGGATCCGATATCGAGTAACTGTGGTTCGGGACTCCAGGGGGTCAGAAGGAATGTCCCGCTCGGATAAACCTCGGCGTGATCGGTGAATTGCATCAGACCCACGGCGCCAGCAGGAATGTGGCGCCGCCCCAACGTCACCCATCCGCTGACGAGGCTAGCGAGGACGGCAGCCAACAGAGCCCACACCCCAAATCGCTTTGTCAGCCCCACGTCCGACCTCACCAGGGTGACGGCCCTCCCGACGGCAGGCGGCTGGCGGCCGTCATCTGATCCATAGCCCTCCCGTTCTGCCACTTCTGCGACAGCAGGGTGCTTTTGGGCGCCAATGACTTCGGGAATGATGATGGTGCTCATGGGGCTGAATGGTGCAGGCTCAGCCTCCATAGACCGTTTCACTCCCCGCCGACCGCGACCGCCCAGCCTGGCCTTCGGCGGTGTGGGATTGGTATGTCGGGGGTGACGGCCGAGCCGCCGCCACTTTAGGTTGCCTTCCCCGCGACCACTGTTCGGCTCCGGGACAAGGCTGGCAGGCCGGCTGCAGCCGAAGCGCCAGAATCTCCGCATCAACAGCTTACTGCCGAGCCCCAATAAAAAAGCGCGCCGTTTGGCGCGCTTCATTCATTACAGTGTCAGATCAGCGCACAAGGCGCACTACCCGGATTCCAGAGCCAGGTCGCGTGGCTTCTGCCTCAAGCTCGCGTGCGCGCTTTCCTGCCTCCCAGAATGTGTCGTAGACCGGCTTCATGTTCTTGGAACTGATTACGCCCTTACCCTTAGCACCGGCAATTTTGATGCGCTTCGCCGCCGCCTCCGACGGATTCGCCTGCGGGTCCTTCGTTGTGGTGGTCATAGGGGCCTCCGTTCGGCTGCAATGACAGCCTGATTCAGCACATATATGGGGAGGGGAGTGGCCCTGTCAAGCGTCGCCCTCCAACTCATCCTCGATTGCTGCTTGGATCCTCTCAGCCGTCCGCTGGGGCTCGAGGAGGTGGTTACTCGACTCCACCATGATGACCCAGCATCGATCATCCACTTCCCATGGGACCGCATAGGCCCAGCAAAGTTCGCTCCAGGAACCATCCTGAACAAGAAAGTTAGGCGCCGCCTGCCAGGTGTTGTTGGGTCGATAAACCTTTCCACTGAAAACCAACGCAGGGGACCCGCTTGTGGCGACAAGCGTGGCCAAGCGTTGGATATGGGCGAAGCCACTACCGGGTGAGAGCGAGCCGCTGTAGTCACCAAACGAACACTGCACCCCCTCGGGCCGTGTCCCGGGCTTGTCGGTGGCGGTATTGAGCCCCACAACCGAGACCCGGACCGTGGCGACATCGCCAGAGTGGATCGTGATCCCAAGAATGCCTTGCCGCATTTTGTCCTTGAGGGCATCGTGCAGCGTCTGAGTCACACGACGAAATGCCGACAGCTCCTCGCCGAATTTCCGCACCAACACCGCTGAGACCATCTTCCGAGCATCCTGCATGACATAGGTCAGGTCTTCTACCGGCGCGTCGAAGTCCAAAACACCGAGGCCGGTCTTGCCGTCCCGCCTGATGGACTCCAGAGTGACCACCAGGTTGCGGCCTATCACCCTTTTACTGATCTCGCCGGCACCAAAAATGGCGGTATGGATGAGGCTGGCCAGCAGGCCGTGGCCTGTCAGGGGAACTGTGGTCGCTGTTTGGTGCGCCCCAGTGAGTTCAACAGCCAGAAGCGTGCTGTCACGGTCCAGAGCACGCTCAGCTTCGAACGCCCAAGCAGGTAGGTTGGCGATCATGCCGCCATCGGCATGTGTAGCGGGGAGAGGGCAGTCTTGCCGCTCTCTTGCCTGCTGTACCCACTGGGGAGCCGCGTCATATGAGGGGTAGATGATGTTCCAGGGCTCGAACACCACGGGGATCGCGATGCTGGCCATGACTGCATCGGCTATCACGACATCCGGGGTGGTTTCTGCGCTGAACACAGCGAGGCGCCGGTGGGTAAGATCAGAGGCAATTACCTTGAGGGGCAGCCACCCCATTTCCTTAGCCTGCTTGAATGTGACATCAGTATGGCCCGCGGCCTTGGCGTCGAGCAGTACGCCGAGGTGCCCGCGGAACTCACGCAGCGAAGTCAGCCCGGTCACGTTTCGGAACAACCAGATGAGCCCTGCGGTGATGGCGGCGAGGATGGCAATGTCGCACGGACCCTCCGGCGGAAGCAGGGCTCCCAGAATCCAGAGCGCAGGCAGTCCGAGCAGCGCAGCCGCGAGCCTCGGTTTCCGCTGGCACCAGCGAATCACCCGCAGGCGCTCCCATGCCGCACGCCCAAGCAATTCATAGGCATACCTTGGCGGCGGCCGGAGGTTCTGGAGGATGTGGGTGCTGCCATCGAGGCTGAAGATTTCATCCGCAGAGTACCCCGCCACGGAGAGCGCCGCGACGATGGATCCTGCCGATGTGCCGGCGATCCCGCTGAGGCTGATGTGGGTCCGATATGCCTCAATCGCGTGGATTGCACCGATATGGGCTATGCCCTTCGCACCGCCACCCTCGAGGATGAGGTAGAGGGATTCCTTTCCATCCTGCATCTTGTCCTATGCCCCGATCAGTTGAGCTGCGTAAGCGGTGTTCCGAGACTGTTTCTTGCGGCGTTCGCCAGCGGTGGTCCCGACGTGCGCACTCTACGAAAGATTCCCCTTGCACGTCAGGCCGAACTGCCGAGCAATTTGTCCACAGGTTCTGTTCAACACCTGTGGACAACTACCCTCAACAGACACGGTCAACCAGCGTCACGCGTGTAATCGTCCGGATGTGAACAAACGGTGACCAGAGCCTCATCTTCGGGTGGATCTTCTACCGGCATTCCGCTCATCACGCACTTCATCCTGAAGAGCGCTCGATACGAAACACGTATCAGCCGGCGCGCCGGCGTGATCCACTCATTGTTGGTTGCCTTTCGCAGAATTCCTTCAGCGTAAGCACTCGTGCCACGCGCTTCGGCCAACACCGATAGCGCATTCATGCCTGAACCGCCTCGCGCCTGACGGATCCATCGCTCTAGCAACTCGTGTGCTTCGCCGAGTCGAAGGGCGCCGCGCTCAAGGAGGTGGAGGTCCACGGGCCCCTTGATCCGGTACCACTTCATCCGCTGCTCGAATTCGAAAGACCCGACCCCTGGATGATGCCCGAGGGCGCCCAGGCTGCTGGCCGCAGCATGTGCCTTCGCAATGTACTCAGCCGCCTGAACGATGTGAGCACAGTGGCGAGTCGCGGGGTCGATGTTTATCTGCATCAGGGTCGTGAACTCAGAGTGTATTCATCCACTATATGGCCGGCGAAGCTAACTGACTAAGTTCGGCGCCGGCACCTCACACGCCGTGCAGATGCGGCGGTTCTGTTCGATTGAGGACGTAGCCCTTACATGCGGGCCTCCGAGCGCAGCGCCACACTGAACACCCCTTCAAGACACCAGCCTGCACAACAAACAGTACAAGGGCTCCATTGCACTCTGGACAGACTGCCCCTTGAGGTTCAGGAACCTCGCCATTCCCAACCTTGGCAGCATTGATCGCAGAAACCAGTACGGTGCGCACCTCGTTGGCATCATAGCTTTGAGCAGCACGAAAGCGCGCGATCGGGATGCAAGCGGCCTCACATGCCCCGGCAATGAACTCCTCCCGCCGCCGGGCTTTCCTGGTGACGAAGGGCTCATCATCCAACTCGACGACCACCACCAGCTGTCGCGTCACCTCGTCGACAACGGCAAAATCGAAGTTCTTGACCGCAGCGCGGGTCAGTGCGAGTCGTTCAGTTGTGCGATTCAAGCCCTTTCGCACTGTCACGCAATCAGCGATCCGCACCTTTGGGCATACCAGAAGTCGCTTCGGCACTGCGAGCTTCAGGGTCTGGAGAAATCGCGCCTCGGCTTCCGACAACATGGCGCCGCCTCGCTGATAGGGATAGACCCCTGCCGCACGAGCCATCACCAGATCGCGCCAGTAGTGATAGGCAATCCCCAGCACCACGGCAGAGACTGCAATTGCAGCGAGTACGTCCATGCCACAGCTCCGATTTCACCGTGAAATTCAAAAGCTGTAGACCGATGCCCATACCGAATCTCAGCGATTTTCGGCACCGCCCCGGTGGCAGCCATGGCCACCGATCACGAACTTGTCGTGGGACCCGGGTTCGGTTCGTCGACCTTTTGGGGCTGATCCGCGACCTGGTCTGGGCGCAATGGTGGCCACACGCCGGCGTTCCTGAGCTTCTGAATCTCTGCTGCTCCGCGCCCGCGGCTTTGGGCCTCCGGGCAGTCGCTGGCCCTCGTATGGCCGTGCATGCACTCGCCGTGGGCTCCGTCTCGCTCAGGAATCCAAGCCAGAAACGTCGGGAACCAGCACACCCGACAATAGGCGCTATACGGCACCTCCTTCATGCCGATGCACCGTTTGTCCGGGAGATCGCGAATCAATTGCGACCCCCAGTGCCTGCGCCCTTCTCGGACTTGGTGGACTTGCCTTGCCCCCGCCGCATTTCCGCGAGCTCCTTGCGCAGCGCCGCCTCTCGTTCGCTCAGGTCCTCAGCCCGCTTCTCGGCAGCACGCGCCTTCTCCTGCTCGGCCGCGAGAGTGCTTCGGGTCTGACTGTGCAGCTCGCGCTCACGTTCCAGGAGATCTCGCAGGCGATCACGCTCTGCTTCCACCTCGTCGGCGGTGGCCACCATCTGCTCCGCGCTCTTCCGGAGTTCGTCACGGGCCGCCTCAGCTGAGGCCAGCTTGCGCTCCGCGCCAATGCGCGCAGTTCGCTCCGCCTCCAGCGTGCGAAGTTGCTCCGCGCGTTCCTCGCGCAGCGTAGAGGCAGCGGCTTCAGCGGCTTCAGTTTTGAGCCGCGCCTGCGCGATCTCGACCCGGCCGCTTTCGGCAGCTGCCCGTTCGTGATTGAGCGCTTCGTTCAGGCGCGCGGTTTCGCGCTGCTGCTCGTTGAGCTGACCAGTGAGGCGATCGCGATCGCCGGTGAGACCTGCAACCCGTTCGCTCAGCTGCTCAACCTCGGATTCTGCACGTTCTGCTGCCCGGGCCAGATCCTCGGCCTCGGCCTGCGTTGTGACCAGACGCGCCTCGATCTCACTGCGGGCCTCCGCTTGCTGGCGCCGCAGCTCTTCCTGGATCGCGCGCTGCAGCCCGGCCGGCAACTCCGGCGGCGCCTGCGCTGCCTGCGGGTGCGCAGCACGCCAGTTCTTCAGGTGCTTGTGGACCGTGGTGGCGCTGCCTCCGACCTCGGCCAGCACCAAGCGGTTCGTCGGCTCGACACCTTTGGCCAGCATCGCGTCTGCGACGCGGGCTACTTCATCGTATTCAACGCCGGGCTTGGCCATTTCGTACTCCATATCGTCGATTGGTTGAGGCAATACCTCATAACGTAACGGATAACATGATAATTATCTATCTAGTCACGTAACGGTTACGCCGTGTTACGTTATCTTTTGACGTGTCCGATAATGACAGTTATCAGACACGATAATATCGGGTAGAGTCCGAAACCATGAGCACCCCACCGGTTTCAATTGAGAAAGGCGCCGATCTAACGGACGCCGCGTCGGCCGCCGGCATCGAGCGGCTGCGCGCCCTGGCCGACGACCTCACACGCGCCTATGCGCCGAACACGCAGCGGGCGTGGCGCGCCGACTGGCGCACATGGGTGGCGTTCTGTGTGCAAACAGGGGCGCCGACGTGGCCAGCAACCGTCGAGGGCCTCCGAGCATTCCTTGAAGATGCGATAGCCCGCGGCCGCAAGCGCGCAACCCTCAACCGGTACCTGTCGACGTTGTCGTCGATGCACCGCCTTGCCGACCTGCCGTGGCCGCTGGACAGCCAGGCCGGCAGGCTGATGTGGCAAGGCGTGCGGCGCCAGGTCGACGAGCGACAGACACAGGCGACGGGCTTGACCATCGACCGCCTCGACGCGGTGATCGATTCGTTGGACGTGCGTGAACTGCGGGCGGCTCGCGACGCGGCCCTTCTTGCAACTGCATACGACACGATGGCCCGCGCCAGTGAGCTCGTGCGATTGGAAATTCCGGATGTGAGCGGCGAGCCCGACGACTCGGCGCGCGTCCTGATCCGGCGTAGCAAGACTGACCAGGAGGGCAAAGGCGCTCTGCTCTACCTCTCGCCTGCGAGCTGGCAGCGGGTTCAGCACTGGATCGCCGTAGCCGGGCTCACAGAAGGCCCCCTATTCCGTGCAGTACCAAGAGCAAAGGTCCCGAAGGCTGCCGGCGCTCTAACCGAACGCGATGTTTCGAGGATATTCAAGGCTCGCGTAGGAGCGGCCGGTCTCGATGTCGACAAGATCTCTGCGCACAGCACCCGTGTCGGCCCGGCTCAGGACCTGCTGGCAGAGGGCTATGGACTGCCGGAGATCCAGCAACAAGGACGGTGGAAGAATCCGCAGATGGTGGTCCGATACGGCGAGCGTATTCAGTCCGGCCGCAGCGCCATGGCCAGGTTCCGAGGCTCACCCCGCCCTAAGAGAAGCGGCGCCTAGCGCTCCGCGACTGCTTGCAGATCTACGAGACAACACAGCACGGACTTCGCGGTATCGTAGGGTCATTCTGTTCTGCACCGCATGCCCACCCAGCATCGGCGCCCACGCTACGCCCTGGAGGCAGCAGCGTCACAAGGAGAATAGCGCTTGCGCAATGGATACAGCATCTTGCTCGGGGAGCATGTCGATGCCAGCGAAGTCGAATATCACGATTGCAAGGTCTTTCAGATCGTTTGCCCGGCCTGCCGGGAACCGGTGTTCAAAGCTGTGCGCGCCGGAGGGCAAGCTCCCGCACAACACTTCTTGGCCCACTACCCATCGTCGGTCTCGTCTGCGACCGAATGCGAGCTACGTGTCAGATCGCTTGACGCCCGAATGCGCTCCGCTGCAGACAGCGCTTCGCGTGGCCAACGACTATCCCACTTTCTGGGAGTAATGACTTCGGTTCTGGGGCGATTGCCCCTGTACACCGATTCTTGGCAGAAGGCCCACTATCGAGTGTCGAAGTCGCCGGCAATGGAGTTCTTCTACCAGGCTCAAGTCGAGGTGATTGCCCATGCCGGCGCGCAGGCTGTGTTCGGCTCCGCCGGCGACACCTATCTTCAACGACTCGATGAACAAGGAATCGATCTCCCGACTTCGTTCTCGCGCCGCCGACAGCAGCTCATTGCAGCCGACATGTGGTCGACCATCTGCACCGGTGCCGCTCGGCGAAATCTGCGGTGGTTGTTTATTCACGCATGGCTCCTGGAGATCAATTCCTGGCTCGTGCGCCCGGTCGACGAGGCCGAAGCCGACCGTATCGTGGCCCAAACGATGTTCGGCTACATGACCGAAGCTCTCGATATTCGTAGCAAGTCAGAGATCACACCTCTCTTCTCACGCATGCGAAATCATTGGCTCCCACCTGACTACAGCCGACTGCCAGGACAGAATGTTGACGATTCCGAGAGATCCTCATATTTCACCCGGGTGTGCGGTAACGTGTCGGCTCAGATGGCCGGAGCCCTACTCGGGATGCCCTATTTCGAGATCCTCGCGGCTCAGTTCGGGAACCAGTCCCTGCGTTACCCGGTCCCGAGCCTTCCCTCCGACCCTGATATGGCCTTGGAAAGCCTCGACGGCCAGCCGCTCACTGATTGAAATTGAGGGCCTCAATTGTGTTCGCCGCCAGCGTCACAGCGGAATAGGAGGGCCTCAAAACGTCCCGCTCGCTTAGTGGCAAATAGCCGCTGTGCCACAGCACTATCGAGGTCCACCAACATCCGGCCCTCACCAATGGACAGAATCATAGCGCTGCACCACCAGCAGGCCCTGACCGCAGCAGCTGATCTCACCCGAACCGCAACTGCAGCGGCGCGACAGCTACGCGAGCTGGCCGCAATACCGTTGAGTCCGCAGGATCTGTCGCCGCACTACATGGCGCACGCTGCCGATCGTCTGCGCCTACTGGACGAACAGGTTGCCGAGGCCCTTGCGGTGTGGGAACGGAGAAGGGAGGCCACCCGGCTGTGGGCCGAGGGCCAGCCGGAGTCGGTGATCCTTAACAGATTGATGGAGCTATAGTCGGCGCCATAAACGGTAGGGGCCCTGCAACAATGAGGGCCGATACCGGTTATACGCCCTTTAGGCGCGCCTCGAGAGCGGGGATCCGCTCATCTGCAACAGCAAGATCCCGAAGCCCTTGGGCCAGCCAACTGCGCCCCGACTCCCAGCTCATGGTTGCGTACTCGTCGACTCGCGCCTGAAGGTCACCCAGATTCCCGAACTCAACCAATCCAGCTGCTGTATCGGTGAACTCCTGCGGGAGACGGACGCTGCTTCTCAGCCAATAGATGACCACCATGACCGCGAACAGCAAAACAAGGCTGCCTACCGCGGGCATCAATATGCTGGCAACGTCCACTCGGGCCAACAGGAGAAGAATGCACAGCAGTGACACCTGCCCCAACAGGATGAACTGGAGCGACCTCAGCCATGAGCGGTAGGGCTCAGCCGATTTCTCCAAAACCCACTGGAGATACTCGATGCCAGTCACACTGGCATCGCTGATGCGTTGCGTCGTGTCAATTGCCATGAGCGATCCTCTTTCCAGCAATCCAGGTGGTCACGAGCCTACTCAACCTCGAATAGATAATAAAGACGACCATCCCTAGTCACGCATATTTCCTACAACCGCCAATGTCCGTCCGACCAGCGGTAAAGGGCCACGCGTCCTCACTCGGCACATGACCCCCATAGGCACGTGTAGCTTCTGCAACCGCTCAACCAAGCGTTCATCGACCTCGAACACCTGCAGCTGCCGGATGTGGCAGAGCAGCTCCACTTCTCCAGACACGCGCTCAATGTAATTCTTCGCATCCAAGCTGAACAGGCGCTTACCCTTCGCCGAAACCGGCCCCCTCACTTGGAGATGTGCCCGCTGAAGCTCCGATCGAAGCCCCAAGGCAGCACTCTCAACCAGCGCTCCATCCGGGCCCCACACTTCCACGATCAGATCGCGGTGGCGCATTTTGGGGCCCAGATGAAGGGGTAATGGTCGCCGTTCTCGGTACATGCCGATATAGACCGGCAGGGAGCGACAAAACGACCACTACTGAACGCTCGATTAGTTTACCGGAATCAGCGAATCGCTGTGAGGAACGTACACGAAGGCATCGATCGGGCAGCCATAGACGGCCTCCAAGATAGGACGGTACTCATCGAGCTGTGGCCGATAGCGATCAATATGATCGGCCGCATCAGGCGAAGTCTTGTAATCCACCAAATAGCCTTGCCCATCCTCGATCCAGAACCGATCGACAATGGCAGCAACCCATCGGCCTTCCCGGTAACCTGCCACTCTTCGCTCGCTCAGTTCGATGGGCCGCTGCTTCAGAATCCAGGCGCCGTTCTTGCCCTTGACCGTCGCCTCCGCCCACGCGATCACGGTGCATACTGCGTCATCCACGCGGCTCTCAGGCATTCCTCTCCGCCGCATGCCGGCCGCAATCGCCCTGCAGATCTCGCCACGCTCAGTCGCCAACTCGATCCCTCGCTGTCCTTTGACCAGCTTGTCGATCAACTCGTGGTAGAGGATGCCCATCACTCTCCCATGAACCTCGCCCCCGCGTTCGCCCACGCTGATGTTCTCCCGAACCACAGCCTCGCTCGGGCGCACCGACGGATTCTCGGCCGGGACATACCCCTCGATCTCACAGCGCCCCACCCTGTCGGCCAGCAAACGCCCTCTGACAGGCATAGGCTCCGGCACACTCGCGAACGCCCGGGGCACCCTTATCACTTCACCCCGGACTCGCGGCTCAAGAACCGACCACAGGAGCCGTTGCGGCGACGTCGAGTTGAGCATCCTGAGTTCGCCGGCGTCTCCCGTGTGCTCAGACGCACCGAGAGTCAAAGTGAGGCGCTTCTTCGCCCGAGTCATGCCCACGTACAGCACACGCAGCTCTTCGGCTGCAGCTGCCGTTCGGCTCAATCGACTGACAAGCGAATACAGCGATTCAGCGGCCTCGTCTCGCTCACCATTCGGTAGCGCGGCCATCAGAGGCCCCTCGGGTAGAACGTGCATTTCGAGTAGGCGCCTGTCTGGGCGCCGCGGCGCTCGCCAGAGGCCCGGCATGAAGACGTGGTCAAACTCAAGTCCTTTGGCCTTGTGCATCGTCATGATCTGTACCCAACCGCCACCGGTTGTCGCGTACAGTTTCTGAAGTGCCAATTCGAATGCGCCCAGATCCTCGATCGCCCCCGCACGTTCGTGGTCCCGCAGCAACCGGACGGTCGTATTCACGTCCTCAAGCTCTGCGGAAGTAACCACCCAGGGGCCTCCCAACCGAGTCCAGGCCGCCATCACGCGGTCTGACAGCGAGGCCACGAGCCCGGGCTCTGAGGCAACATCGAACAGAACTTCCATCAGCCTCCGACCGCGCAGAGCCCCGTCTTCGGATAACTCCCCGGACTCCAAAGCGGAACGTAACGAAGCGACAAGCGTCCCTCTTGTCCGCCCCTTACACGTAGCCAGCACATCGGCCCAGGAGAATCCAACAAAGGGAGCACGCAGTAGTCCGGCCCATGAAACCCGATCGCCTTCGTGCCAAAGGGCCTTGGCCAGTGAAAGCACGTCCCGCACTGCGTCGGTGTCGGTCAGGGCATCAATGTCCTGGCACGCGTAACTGACACCGGCTGCCTTCATTGCCGGCAGCAGCTGCCTGAGGCTCGCCCGTCCGCGCACCAAGACAGCCACTGTCTCCTTGCTGTCGATCTGCGCAAGTCGGTCAACGATCGCTGCGGCCTCTCCCTCGCCAGCATCCCCTGCGAAGGCCAGCAACTCCACCCTTCCACCCGTCCCCTTGGTCGCAACACTTGGCGAATACGCAACCTCACCCTGGTACGGATCGTCGAGGGCCGGGAACACCTCAGCGCTCAGTTCATTCACCCAACCAACAATCTCATCCCGTGACCGAAAATTGCGCGTGAGCGTTAAGGGCTCCAGCTCAACCCCCCCAAGCCGGCGCTGCTCCCACATCTCAACGAAAAGCCGAACCTCCGCCTGGCGCCACCCGTAGATGCTCTGCTGCGGGTCACCGACCAGAAAGAGTGTTCGACCATCGCCCGGCTCCCAGCCGGAGGTCAGCCCATCGAGCATCATGTACTGCATTTGCGAGGTGTCCTGCGCTTCATCCACGAGCAGATGCCGTATGGAGTAGTCCATACGCTCCGCCAGCGGCACAGTGCCACCTGCCCCAGTAAGCGCGGCATGCGCCCGTAGGCTCACCTCAATGAAATCCACGCCGCCTCGCCGCTGAAAGACCAGCGCGAGGTGAGCCACCAGACGAATCAAGACACTGGCCAGGGCTTGCTGAAGGCCTTCTGCTGACTCCAGCTCGTCAGCATCGGGAAGATCCCTGATCGCAGCAAGCAATGCGGGCGCATTTGGGGTTGCCGCAATCGCAGCCAGACACTCATTCGCAGCCACCGTACGCGGGAGCTTGGCTTCGAATCCCTGGGTCTTAGTCAGTTTCTTCCGGAGTGCAGGTTCCCGAGCGTCAGCCGTCAGAAGCACTGCCGAAATTGCCTTCCACGTTCGCATGTCTGGGACCCCTCCCGGGGAGAGGCCACCATCCCACAACTGCAGCTCCGCTCCCAGCATGGCGATCGCCTCCAACGGTGATCCGATCTGGGAACGCGCAGAACTGGCACGTTGATCAAAAATGGCGCGCACAAGCGTTGCCACCCCATCACCGCGGCGGCCGCTGGCGATCTCGTATACCGTTGAGAGCCACTGATCCCGACAAGCAAGCATCGTCGACCCGAGATCAATAAGTCGGTCGGCACGGTTCTCCCCCACAGCCATGACCCGTGCCAGCGCAGCCCGAAACTCGGCATCATCAACGCCGGCTCCATCCAGGTCAGCCAACAGATCGAGCACCGCTTCGCGATACAACAGGTCCGGCCGCTGCTCGATTCTCAACGAACCGCCGAACCCGCTGACCACCGGCGCGAGCCCCGCAAGGTAGCTGTTCAGGCTGTCGAGCGTCATGACCCGCACCCGAGCCGCATTCTGACGGAGGTTCCAGCCCTTGGCTGTGTCCCGATGCGATACCGACACCGCGGCTGCTCTTACCGCCCTGTCGTGTGGCGGCACGCTTGCCTCGTCCCGGTCCGCAAGCGCCAGTGCTTCCGCGATCCGGTGCCTCATTTCGTTCACGGCCTTATTGGTGAACGTCAGGGCCAGAACCTCTTCCGGCTGCTCTACCGTCAGCAACGCATTCAGGTAGCGCAGCACGAGAAGAGTGGTCTTCCCAGAACCCGCTGGCGCCTTTACAAGGGGACTGATTCCGATATCCACAGCCCGAATACGCGCCTGTTCATCGTTGTCGATCATCAGAATACCGGCTCCTCATTTTGCAGACTGATTGGCGGTGCGGCTCTCAGCAGTGGATAGAGGTCCTTCGAGAAGCTGTTTGCCTGCATCGCAGACCTCACAACCTCAATGTCCCCCTTCATGAAACGCCCCGCCAACTTGGCGATCGCCAGGCGCCACTCGTCCACAATTGCACCCCAGTGCGCGACTCCGTCCCCGGTCCCATCTCGAGCCCCTGGAATCAAGCGACTCACGAAATTGCTCAGCACCAGGAAGCCGCAGCCCCCCCGGCGAACCCGTGCGAACCCTATGCCATCAATCCTTGGAACTCCGTGAGCGGGCCAGTCGATGAAGGCCGCGTAGATCGGCAGCTGGGGCTCAGCCATAGACTGAGCATCCCAGTCAGTCACCTTGAGGCTTGAGGACGATTTGTAGTCGAGGATCATGAACCTCGACTCCCCGTTGACGATGATCCGGTCGACGCGGTCGACCACAACATCCGTTTCAATTCCTTCAAGGTTCACGGAGGCCTTCAGCTCCGTCGCGACCACCTCAAACGGGTGCTCACGCCTTGCTTCAAGTTCAAGCCATTCCACCAGCAGCAGAGCTAGGCGAGACACCTCAGCATCGACCAGCCCCTGCCCGTAAACCTTCGCCGGCAGACACTCCATGCACACCTTCTCTGCCGTGCGCTGCGCCATCGACTCAATCTCAGTGGTCGCGAGCGCCTGCAGTGCCTCCTGCGTCTTGAGCGTGGACCAGATCAGCTGAAGGGCACGATGAAGGGCGATGCCCTGATCCCGTGCATCAAGGCCGTCTTTTACCGCGGGAAACTCGGACAGCCCAAGCCGGTACCGGGCGAATGCGAGAAACGGCATTTCGGCCATCCTGGTGATGATTCCAGTACCTCCTCGGATGCCTTCAGCTTTTGCATTGACCACGGGCGGAAGATCGGGCTCGTATCCAGGGGCTTCGATAGACTCCCTGCCCGCCATCATCGCCAGAGGCCCCGGGCCGACCTCGGCTCCGCACGGTGCAGCGAACTCCCAGTCCAGGAACAACGGGGAAGAAAAAAGCTCGGCGCCATCGTCCGTCGCAGCAGGGACCACCAGAGTGATATCCGGCGCCATCGCCCCCAGCAAGCCAACCCAATGCCGCCATGACAGGAGGGCTCCATCCGGTGTCGCGTCGGGGACACCAATGGCCTCAAGGATCTCTGCGCTCACGAATCCCGAGCTAGTTGCCGGCGGCGGGAGCACGTGTGCATTCGCATTGCAGACGTAAACGCGGTCAAATCTGAGGCTGTCAGCGTCGGCAAAGCTGAGAATCTGTACCGGCTGCTCATGTTCCGGTGACAACTGTGTCGGCAGGTCAGAAAGCACTTCTCGGAGCCACTGCAAAGCGCCTCCCCGCGACACCGCCTGAAGCTGTCTGTCCATGGCACGGAAGGCGTCCAGAGCCTCATCCCAGCGACCCAGCACTTGCTGCAAGGCCTGATCGCACTCTTGCTCTGCAGCGGTACCGCGCCACCCCGCGAGCGCCAACGAACTCAACCATCGTTCGACCCATTCACTCGGCATGGCTGAGCTACCTCCCTGTTGAGCCGAGATGTGCCAAGCCTCGAGGCGCCCAGGTAGTGGGTTGTGGCATTCAGCCAACGGCCGTTGGATGTCAACCAGGCGCGCCAACCCACACACCGATCCCGCACGGTTCCGGAGCCTCAGATCTGCCTCAGCGCGGTGTCTTGCGGAGACATCATGGAAGAGGTTCGGGGAAAGCAGCACCCGCGAAGCGTCTTCCGTCCGACACGGCCCCGATTCCAGTGCCAAGCAGTCAAGGGCCGCCTCAATCAATGGGTGCTCCATGAGGGAACCTCCCCGCGCATAGCGCCATGGAAACCGACCCTGATGCTGCCCACAGATCTGTCCCTGCGGCGACACACGATCTCTCAACGTCGCCTCGAGTCTCGGCATTGCCTCCCGAACGTCGTCGACCAACACCGCGATCGAAGGGGCTTCCCCTCCTGACGCTCTCGCCCGCTCAAGTTGATCACGAATCGCGCTTGCCACCCATTCGTACTGGCGCCCTGGCGTGGCAACATCGACTCGCTGCGCATTCACGGGCAGACGCGGAGCCTCCACATGCTCCTTCGCCCCCTTCTCTACGAGCGCATTCACGATATCGCGCGTCACGCCACTCACGCGCTCGAAGCCCAGCAGCATGGTCGGCACCGGCAGCTCCCACGCAGGTTCGCGAATCGCTGTACGCACCCGGATGGCCACCTGCTCCTCCAGCACAAACCCACCTTCGTCGACTCGGCGCACGACCTCGGCGAACCAGGCGTTGAATGCTTGTTCATCGTCCGTCGGCAATGGCCTACCGCACGACTCGGGACCGCCCCCGTGGCGCATGACCAATCGAGCCGCCGTCCGCGCGCTCCGCGCTGCCGGACCAGGCGAAATCAGCTGCCCCCCCGTATCACTCGCCTGGATGACGTCAAGCCAGATCGCCAGCTCCTGCGCGCCATTCAGCAGCTGGGTATCAGGCCACGACTGCTCCCAGAGCCCCAAAACGAAACTTCTCATCGAGACGATGTCAGGAGCCAACCATCCACGCCGATCCTCCGCCCGCATCTGCCGGTTAAAGCGCACTCTCAGATCACGAGCCAGCCGCTCGCTACCGGCGATGATCCGATGTCCCTGCTCCGCACATGTCACCCAATCCATATCACTCTCCAGTTGCCCCATCCCAGCAGCCACATAGATGCCCCGCAACCCTAGCCAGCTACACCACTTCGGGCACTGCTCTTCGTCCCTCCAACCACTCAAGAAAGGCGGGAGAAACGCTCGGACCGGAGAAGTCGAGCATCCCCAGACCCAAGTACTCACCGTGGATGTCGCCGGCGACCCACCTGCGACCCGTCTCCTCTGCGGCCATCGCGACCTGCAGGGTCCCCGACATACCATCCACCACCAGCTGTCCCTCAGCCGTGAGGAACTCCACCAGAAATCTGGCCAGCGTCTTAGGGAATGTAGCCGGGTGTACTGGCAGCCCGGCCGCTTCGGCCGCGCCCTTCAAGTGCCTTTGGCGTGGGCACGGTGTCGGAAAGCGCAGGACATTTCGGGGAATGGCCCCGGCCGTCTTACCCCGGAAGCCTGAGCCGCTACCTCGCCCCCCATTCGTTGCCACGACACTCCGTTCCTGAAGCAGTGCGTGAGCCCGCGAATGCGGCTGCAGAACCCGTCGGTTGTCAGCAAAGCAGTCAGCAGGCGAATTGCAGAACCAGAGAAGGGGCTCATAGCCAGCGTTGAGCTGCACACGCTTCTTGCTCGCCCATGCCAGAGGGCCCGGTGCCTTGTTGGGGTTCTCCCACACCAGCGTATCCATTCGACTGAGGCCCAGCCGGTCATTCAACGCGATCGCAAGTCTCTCATTGATGAGATGCCTCGACGGAAGCATGGGCTCAAACAGGTCATTGCCCATGTTGAGGCAAATGCTTGCTCCCCTGGCGAGCTTTCTCACGACCGGTTCGAGGATCTTGCACAACCAGTCGACGAACTGACCAGGCGTTGGGTTGCCGTAGGCGCGCGGCGCCGATAGGGCGTACGGCGGTGAGCTCAGGTACAGGTGGATGTCCTCGTCGACGGCATCAGCCAGGGTCGCGCAATCGGCCCACACGGCCAGCCCCAGCTGCGTCGAAAATGCTACAAGCAGGCGCCCACTTACCGCAGGAGTAAGTTCCTCCCGACCCTTGCGTGTCGTGCGCCATGCCCCACGGCGATCCGGCACACGCTCAATCAGGCCTTCGAACTTCAGGGTTTGTTGGATCCAGCGGATGTCCCGCTGCCGAATCGAACGGGGACTTCCGGACCGGCCCACTGGCACTCGGGTCTCCAGCTCAGACGCCGGCACCGCGCCAATTCGAACCGCGTGCTCGTAGATATCTGTGGTGCGGAGCGGATTCTTGCCGGCCGCAATGAAGGCCTTTGATACGACCTCCCTGAGCGCAGCACGTCGGTGATTCCTCCCGGCGTGTGCCCGTGGTCGTGTCTGTTGACCGGGGTCCTTCTGATTGTTCGCTACGTTTTGCTGTCTGAGAGCCATTCGGTACCTCCGTGGGCCCTCAGTCCTACGGATACCTCAGCCCCCCGCAACCCCGCGACCATAGCCGACCCGAAATGGCGTCGCGATGAAGGCGATGAGGAGGCTGCCCCAAACTAGCCAATGGCTCAGAAATTCCGCAGGGACACCTTCCTGCATCAGGTGCCCCAGAACTTGCGGCTCAGCTATGGACACGATCGATGCGCACCAAAACGAAAGCAGGGGCAAGCCGATCAGGACGTCTTGGGTCACGCGCCAAGCGAGCCGCATCACCGCGGTGACCGATGATCCAATATGAAACGCCACCATGTAGGCCACTTTGCCAGCATCGGAAGCCATCATCATCGTGAAAGCCCCCCTCCCTCAATCCAAGGCTCCAGGAGCTCAGGATTGATGGGGTCCGGACACCCCGCCCCACCCGCCAATGAGCACTTGACTCGCAATCCTGGGTGCGCGAGTGCAACAGGTGCAAGCACCGCGCGTCTCAGCGCCTTCTTATGTAGCGCAAACAGCCCGGCCCTAACCGCTCGGTCATCAACCCAGCCGCCTTCCGCGCGCGCGCCGGCGATCAACGCTATAAACGACGCAGCCTCACTGGCCTCGACCACTAGGCCGTTCGCCGTATCCGCCATCTGTGCTTCATTGAGCTCTCTGAATCGCTCTTGTGATTCCGAAATGGGCATGTAGTCAGGGTTAGGATCCCTCAATCGCATCTGTCCGCTCGCCAGATCGGCATCGGACCACTTCATCAATAGACGGAAGGTGGCAGTCGTTGGCAGCTCAGTCACGATCCCTCGAACCGGGCCCAGCGCGGCCCCTCCTTCGTCGCCAGAGCCGAACAAGCTGTAGCTGCCCTGTAGCGCCGCGATCGTCAAGGCCTGCCGATACTCCATTTCGGCGCTGTTCAACCAGGTCCCCGGCGTCTCCAACCTGCTGTACACCGCGAAAAGGAGCCCCCACAGAATCGTGGCGGAACAGAATCCAGCCGCAACGAGGGCAGCCGTCGTCCGGACAGGCACATCATGACCGTACTTCTGGTCGGGGCTCATGGTGCGCTCCGAATCGTTCTCGCCCGTTGACCTCGCTTATGCGCCTGGCTCCACCGAAGGCCAACAAGGGCGAGCAGAAGCGCCAGGCCCCAGAGGCCGAGCCCGCCGGCGCCGACGCCCGTATTCTCTGGCGCGCGCGGGTATCCAATGGTGATCGTCACGAGGCTGCTGCCCCCGTCGATAACAGCTCCCTCGCCCCCTTGGAGCGACACCGAAAAGCTCTTCGGGGCGGAGCCTGGCTCTCCGGCCACTAACGAGATGGTGGCCACCTTGGGGCCCGCCTCTCCGGACGCCCAGGTCAGCGTTTCAATCCCGCTGTCTCCCAGCACATAATCTGTCCCCTCAATCGCGGAGCCATCGATCGCGCGAACCTGCACTGACGCCGTGCCAGAGGCACCGCCGGAGCGTGTTACGACAGCGCGTACGAACCCGGCATCAGCGTCGACCGTTGACTGGTTGACGGACAGCGTGAGCGCGCCTCGCTGCCCATCATCGTCGAGAATGCTGACTGCCGCCGATCCACGTCCGGCTACCAAACTCGCCCCACCTGTCGGCCCAGCAAGCACCACTTGGAATGTCTCCGAACCCTCGTTCAGAGCATCATCGATCAGCGGGATGGCGATTACGCGAGTGCCAGCATCCCCATCCTCCCATTCAACGGTTCCTTGCGTCTGTTGAAAGTCTTGGCCAGCCAATGCGGATCCGCTATTGCTGACGAACTGCACAGACACCGCACCTGCGGAACCACCAACACGCTCAGCGAAGATCAGAGCCTGACCACCGCCTTCACTGACCTCAAGGCTGGTTTCCACCAGCTGAATCTGTCCTGGAGCATCGACTTCATCATCGACGATCGTGATCAGAGCCTCGGATGGGGAACCAACCACCGCTCCACCAAGCGTTTCCGACATCAGTACACGGAACTGCCGGTCGCCATCCCGATCGCTGTTGTCGATGATCGGGATCACCAGGGTTTTGTTTTCCACATCGCCGGCAGCCCATGAGACGGCCGTCGAGGGCATAGTGAAATCGATCCCTGAACGGGCCGTGTCTCCCTCAGCAAATACGCTCACTTCCACCGCACCCGCACTTCCATTGACCCGCCGGACGGTCAAGGTGGCAGATCCAGCAGTTTCCGAGATCGTGAGCGACGGGCTAGCGAATCGCAGTTCCCCAGCCGACACCGTCTCGTCGTCGACAATCGATATCACTGAGCTGGATGTGACTCCAAGACCGGCGCCTTCGGGCGATTCGAGCACAGCCGTCAGAATCTCGGACCCTTCGACCTCGCTGTCGTCGATCATGCCGATTGAGATTGTTTTCGGCTCGCTATCGCCCGCGGCCCAGCGCAGGACGCCCGCCGCGTCGAGGAAGTCGATCGCCGGCTTGGCGGTCCCCCCGACCAAACGGTAGTTCACCGAAGCTGGAAGTATCGCGTCGCCGCTGCGAACGACAGTAATCTCCACCGTCCCCGAGGACTCCGACGCTGACACCGCGCCTGCGACGAACTGAACCGCTGCCCCGGTCGGGACAACGTCATTGTCGAGGATCTCAATGCTTGCCGATCCAATCGCGCCAACTTGGGCACCCGCTACCCCGGCGAACCCGAGGACGATCGTCTCAAGTGCCTCAATCTCGGCATCATCGATGATCGGGATCGCAATCAGGCGAACACCGACCTCACCGCTCTCCCACGAGACCGTCTCCGCAGTATCAGCGAAGTCGGCTCCGGATGTGGCCGTGCCACCCGAAGTGAAGATGCTGGCAGATGCCGGGCCTGCTCCGGAACCCGTGCGCAGAACCGCCACCACGGCCTCGTCGGCGCCCTCCGAAACACCGATCCGCGATTTCACGAAGCTGATAGCCGGTGTCACGCCACCTTCGTCATCAAGGATAGTGATCGTTGCCTCCGGGATGCTTCCGAGCCGCGCACCGCCCGGGCTTGAGAGACGAACCTGGAAGGTCTCGTCCCCCTCGCCAAGTTGGTCTGCAATGATCGGGACTCGAATGATCTTCGCCTGTCCGTCGCCGGCCGCCCAGAGGAGTGATCCGCCGACATTCTGGAAATCACTGCCAGCGGTGGCGCCTCCACTGAGAGTGGAGTAAGCGACACTGGCGGCGCTGGTGAGGGTGCCGGTGCGTACAACCGGAATCTCTATGAAGTCCGCGTCTTCACTGACCGAGAACGCGCCAACAACGAACCCAACCTGGCTGCTCGCATTTGCTCCGTCGTTGTCGAGGATCGTCAGCGTCGCGCCGGCAGGTGACCCGAGCGCCGCCCCCGTCGGGGCGACAAGCTGCAGATTGACCGTCTCGGCCGGCTCTTCATTCCCATCGTCGACGATCGGCAATGTCACCGATTTGATCCCACCCTCTCCAGATGCGAAGACGACGGTTGTCCCAGCATCCTGGAAGTCCTGTCCCGACGTGGCAGTCCCGCCTGTGACAACAAGGCTGACACTGCTCACCTCCGTCAGCCCACCGGTGCGCACGATTCCAATCGAGGCCGTCCCAGACCCTTCGTCGACTGTGAAAGCGCCCTTCGAGAACGCCACGGCCGTCGGCAGCGTTGGATCATCATCGTCGCCGATCTGCACCGAGGCGGTGCTCGGCGCTCCAATCACGGCACCAGTTGCGGTGCTGAGCTGAACAGTGAACTCCTCCGTCGGCTCGTTGAGCTCGTCATTCACGATCTCGACCGTGATGCTCCTTGCGCCGCCTTCCCCCGCCCCCCAGCTCAATGAGCCAGAGGTTTCGACAAAGTCGCTGCCGCCGGTAGCGGTGCCAGATGCCGTGGAGTAACCGACCGCGGCGGCGCCGGTCAGCGTTCCCTGCCGAACGACACTGATCTCGACACTATCGCCGCTCTCGCTCACCGAATACGAACCCTTGATGAACTGGATGCTCGAATCCGACTGGGCACCATCATTGTCGACCAGCGTTACCTGAGCCGAGTTGGTTGCTCCAAGAACGGCGCCCGTCGGATCGGATAGCGAGACCCCGAAGGTTTCGTCACCTTCAGACAGGCCATCATCAGTTATCGGGATCGAGATCGCCTTCGACGCACCATCGCCACTCGCCCACAGGAGGCGTCCACTGATGTCGGTGAAGTCAACGCCGGCTGTAGCAGTGCCGCCAGACGTTGAGAAGGTGACAGAGGACTCTCCGACCAGGTTGCCAGACCGTACGACCTCCACGCTCAGCGTGCCGGCCCCCTCATTGACAGCGAAGGTGCCTTTGGCGAATTGAATCGTCTGCGACCAGGCGGCGGAGCTGGTCAGCAATGCTACGCCAGCGATGAAGGAATGAATGCGCACGTGAGAACCCCACTTGATAGTGATAGCTCTTTAGACGTGCCTGCCCCCCGCAGGGCCCAGAATGACAAAGGACGGGCCTCTGCCCGTCCTTTGTCCAACGCTTGGCGGCGTCACGGACGTGCGACTAGCGTCAACATCATCTGGGCGCCGGATTCACATCACAACGATACTGAAGTCGAAAGAGTGTGCGTCCCATCAATGTCCGTGCAGCTCGCCTGAACGCTTACCGGCCCGGTCGGCAGCTGATTCTTTGGGACCGACCATGCCTGCACCCGCTGATTTGTAATTGAGCCTCCAGCGATCATGTCGTTGTCAAGGAAGGCGCCGAACCCACCATTGGCCCTGTCAGTGAACTGCGCAACGCCGTTTACACTCAATGAGCAACGGGATTGGTTTGCTTGTCCAGATGGCATTCTGGCGCTGATGCCGTCAACCGACCGATAGTTCGCGATGCCATTCGCCAGAAGGTAGAGACGATCCGCAGCCGAGTTGTCGATCGCCAGCTGTGGCGCTTGATTGCGAATTCGAACGCTTGAACTGATAGTGCTGCTATCACCAAATACGTCAGTACAAGTGGCATCAATCGAGTAATTTCGCTCCCCGATGGAGGAACTCACATGCGGAGCGACGACTTGGCCTTCCAACAGCTCCACCATGGATCCCGATATTCCGTCCATTGTTTCCGAACCATCCAAGGTTACCGGGATGTACTGAAACGCTGCAGGCTGTCCATTGAAGCTGACACTGCAGGTATTCGGACGCGCGTATCTCGGGGCCTCGAAGGTCACGTATGGCGTATCAATACTTGCACCAGGACTTGGAAACCCGAGTCGATCAATCACGCGCATGTGGGCCGGTATGAAGCCTTTCTCGACGATCGTCGATGGCGACCTCTCTGTAAATCGACCGCAGGCGATCGTTTGATTGGTTCCGGGCACTGGCGTTTGAGCTGGTACTACCGTTCCAGATGAAGGTATCTGGGAGTACTGGAATTGATTCGTGACCCCTGACCATTCACTTGACACTCCAGCGCCAGAAGCCCGGCAAAGAAATCCCTCTCCATCAACAACTCTGTAGGTATATGGAGTGTTTCGGCGAGCGATTGGAGGGAAGTTTGGGTTCGTCACAATGCTTGAGAAGACGCTCACCGTGCTTCGAACTACACCCCCACCGATGAACTCCACTCTTGTACTTGGTGGTAGCACGCCGGTCACTGTGACAGTGTCACTGCGACTGACTCCGGCAGGATCAAAGCAAGTGAACGTATATGATCTTTCTCCCGCAGCTGCGCCAAGGATTCTATTTCCGTTCAGGCTGTTTCCGTTGAAGAGCGATTGACCGGGATTGCTGCATGACGCTGCCCCCGTGGAGGTCCATGTCACTCGCGCGGGCGAATCGTAGTTGACGGTGTATCGGGCGGCATCTGCTGCCAGGTCAACGGTCATTGACGTTTGACCGCCACCACCACCATCGTTGTCCTCCGGATTGATGAAGCCCCCACCCGCCCCGGGGTCATAGGTTGCGTCTGGGAGCTCGTCGCCCGTTGAGTCGCTGCCCGAGAGGATTGATCCGCGCATCACGGATGGATCGATCGCTGCTCGCTCGGCATAAGCCGCGGCCGGCATCATCGCGGCCACCATCAGCGCAGCGAATGAAAGTTGCTTCATGGGGTATCTCCAGCAGTGATGAGTGACATCGCTTCGCCCGGGTCCCGGGTCTCAGGCGCATAGGTCGCAGGCGGCAAGCTCCCGGCGTGTGCGCTATCGCGCCCAACGAGGGTTGATCCCCGAAAGGCGGAGAGATCAACACGGGATTCGCGCTGCTCAATCGCCCCGTCTTCGCGGCTCAGCCGCAGGGTTTCCGGCGATCGGGAGGAATTACCCTGCGCCACAGCGACCAGCGGCATCATCAGGGCCGTGAATAGAGCGGCGGTTGTGAGCTTCATGGTGGATTAGACCGTGCCGGTGACCATTTCCACGATTCAGGTGCACCTGGTTGCCGTCTAGGCAAATGCCGTGCAGGCTCCGAACTTAGTCACTTAGATGAAATTGCTCATAACACCGTGAACACCAACAAAAGCAGTCCCATGAACTCAGCTCTCGTGGTCTCCCTGGGAATCAGTGCCATCGCACTGGCTGCCTGCTCTGGATCGGTCGAGCCCCCTTCTCCCGTCGGGAGCCAGGTTCCGCATGTCGATCCCCTAAATCTGATCAGTGGCGCTGGAGTTCTGTCACTCCCATCGGCGCCATTGGACAAGTCTTTCGACGAGTCCCAGGCTCGGTTTGCGCACAACGTTGGTACCCCGGTAGCGCTTTCCGATGGGGCTTGGATGGAGCTGGCCAACGGCATGCATCGTTGGAGCCTCGAGGTCTCTACTCCGGATGGCATCTCCATCGGCGCCCACATTGAAGACATCTATTTGCCTGAAGGCAGCTCGATGTCCATCAGGCTGCCTATGCAGCCCGATCTCGACAAGACTTATGGCCCCGAGGACACACGCCAGGGTCAGTTTTGGATCCTGCACCGGCCGGCCACCACGATCTCGATTGAACTGCTGGTGCCCTCACAGCGGCTCGCCGACCTTCGCTTCTTCATCGGGTCATTCCAGGTCGGCTTTCGTGAGCCTGCTGCGAATGTGGCCCCCGCCCCTTTGGCCAAAAGCGGGAAGCTCGGTAACACAGGCACCTTCTCCATGAGCGCCCAAGCCGAGCCCAAAGCGGCCTCATGTCCGGAGATCGTCAATTACGCCTGCCAAAGTGGTGGCACGGCCGATCCATCCAGTGTCGTAGTGCTCTTCGGCAACGTCTCCCAATGCTCAGGAACGCTTGTCGCCGACAGCCTCGGATCTCAGATCCCCTACGTCCTCACCGCAGCCCATTGCGCCGACGCTCCTGCCAGCGAGGTTGTAACGGTGTTCGGCTCACTCACCCCTTGTGGCAACGAGCTGCAAACGTATCTCTTTGCCACCAACAAGGGCCAGGTGCATGGCGCTTCGATCGTTGCCGAGGCACAAGACGGACTCCTCCTGCGCTTGGACGAAAACCCACCGGCTGCCGCCGGCGCCATCCTGAAGGGCTATGACGCCACAGATGTGATCCCAGCCACAGCTGAGATTGTTCACCATGCCGGTGGGCGAGCCCAGCAATATGCGTTTGGTGATCAGGTCAAGCGGTTCAACATTTTTACCCCCGACGGCACCATCCCCGGGTGGCAGGTGCGCATGGTGATGGGGCGAACCTCTAGCGGAGCCTCCGGCGCTGGCGTTGTCGCCGATCGACTGATTGGCACTCACTTTGGAACTGGCCTCAATGACGACGGCTGCTTTGCGTTCGCCCAGCGCATGGCAGTGACCTACGACGGCGGAGCGTCAGCCGTACTCGGCCCCGCGCGAACGAGTGATAGTCGACCTGCTGCCACGCCGACTCCGACACCGACACCGACGCCGACGCCGACTCCGACGCCGACGCCGACGCCGACGCCGACGCCGACGCCGACGCCCACACCGACTCCCACGCCGACTCCGACGCCGACTCCGACGCCCACACCGACGCCGACTCCAACGCCGACGCCGACGCCAACGCCCACACCGACGCCCACACCGACTCCCACGCCGACTCCCACGCCGACTCCGACGCCGACTCCGACGCCGACTCCGACGCCCACACCGACGCCGACTCCAACGCCGACGCCGACGCCGACGCCAACGCCCACACCGACGCCCACGCCGACTCCGACGCCGACTCCAACGCCAACGCCGACGCCCACGCCGACTCCGACGCCGACGCCGACTCCGACGCCGACGCCCACACCGACGCCCACGCCGACTCCGACGCCGACTCCAACGCCAACGCCGACGCCCACGCCGACGCCCACGCCCACACCGACGCCCACGCCCACGCCCACACCGACGCCCACGCCGACTCCGACGCCCACGCCCACGCCCACGCCGACGCCCACGCCGACTCCGACGCCGACTCCGACTCCGACGCCAACGCCCACGCCGACTCCGACGCCGACTCCGACGCCCACACCGACGCCGACTCCAACGCCGACGCCGACGCCGGCGCCTGGTGATGGTGGTGGTGGTGGCGGGTCCGTCGGGCTATTCGCTCTCGTGCCAGCTCTACTCGCAGCCGGCATCCGGCGGAGGCGCGATCAGGAATCGGCGAGGTCAAAGACCTGACTCGTCTGGTCCATCAAGCTGAATGGGGCACGTTGTCAACGTCGGAATACCGACATGGACCCTAGCGAAAGTGAGCACCCCTACCGTGTCGGTATACCGACATGGTAGGGGCTCCTCACTCAACAATGCTTAATCGTTCGCACTATCCAGATCTCGGTTGGCACGCCTATCCATCATCATCGATGTCGGTATACCGACACTCACTGCTGAGTGACCCTTCACCAACAAAAAGGGCCGGCATGAGCCGGCCCGATCCTGAGGCAGAGCGTCAGTTCACCCGCACTGCGTAATCACCTGCACTCTCCCGAACCCGGGAGCCGGCGTGGCCAACCCGTCCTCGGTCAGCACCTGCAGGAATACCTCCCAGCTCGCTCCACGATCGCGCGCGAAAGCATCTGTCAACCCGATTGGCTTGGCAACGGGGCCTGCCGCCCAGCCGCTTGGAACCGTAAAGATCCTTGGCGATAGGCCAGTTCCGCACGTCGGTTTGGGCACGTAGTTCGCTACACCGCCTGCCGGATCCACAGAGATGATTGCAGCGTCACCGAGAAACGAACCAAGACGGCGGTTCACCCCGCCGGCAAGCGCGAACTCGTCTGCAACTGCAGCGCCCTCAACAACAACGTCACCGTCGACGCGCAGAACAGACGTCTCGATCGATAGCCTGCCGTTGGCATCGGCGACGATCCGACTGTTGTAATCCTCGGTGAGCCCGGAGAAATGGAAATCTATGAACGGCTGAGTGAACCCTGATGTCGCGTTCGTTCCCCCGAGCTCGATCCCTCCACTCGACGACTCCAGTTCACTGTAAAGGCCCCCAGGCACATCTGGGCCCCATCGCAGCGCCAGCGTCTCTGTCCGAGATCCAGGCGCTGTATTGCTGATCACCGTGTTGGTTCCTCCGGTCAACGTGCTGTCTGCACCCAGCGTGACGCTGGTATCTACACTCAGCGTGTCAGTGCGGATGTTCCCGTCATTCACGATCGTGATTGAGTTGATCGTGTCGAGATTGGCCGTATCCGCATCGACAGTTGTGGCGGCAACGTCTGTAGCATTCACCGTTGTCGCGTTCACCGTAGTCGCGTTGACCGTCTCGATCCCCAGAATGTCGAATCCATTCATGTCGAGATCTGTTTCCATCCGGTTTCTCTCTGGCTGACCCGGAACAGCCACGCGGAACAGGTACTGATTGTCATTGATCGTCGACCGCGAGAAGCTGGTTGTCACTGTTGTTCCGGTGATGCTAGCGGACCCAAGGGTATTGGCCATCTTCTGGGCCCACCGGTCTTCCGGCGCCGAATTGGTGACGTCCATTCGGAGCGCAGTGCACGAAGTCACAATCGGGCTCCCCCATGAGGTGACGTAGTTTCCACCCCGCTGCTGAAACCCGACCAGGTATCCCGACGCGATGAGAGTATCGATCGCTCCGGCGCAGCCATTGGCTTCATCAGGAAAGGTTCCGAGATCCTGACTGTGCCGTACCGATGCATCGCCAACCGTATACATCTGATGAATCGCGCTGTCGGCGACCTTGCTCTCAGCCCGCTCGAAGAAGCTCGGGATCAATAGCAATGTCCCCACCGTTGCGATCAGGAGTGCGACCTGCACCTCGATCAAGGTGAAGCCGCGGCTGCGATACTTGGTCATGTTCATTCTCGTGCTCCGCTTGCTAGCTTGGGCGACCATAGACAACTCGGACAGCTTCCGTGTCGTCAGCGCCCTCCAGACCCACCGATTGGATACCTCGAGCCCCGACGCTCGTGTGCGCAAGAGGGTCGGCACTAACACGCGCCTGTACAGCGGCACGGAGATCCTCACAGGTGAGACGCAGTGCTGAACATCGCCAGTCGACCGTGACGCTCTGTGCGCCCGCGGGGATGTCTACGACGACCCACTCCTGACCCCAAGGCAATTGACGAGGCATCCCCCTCTGAATCAAAGCGTTTCGGGAAGCCGTCTGATCAAAGCTCGCTCCCCTCAAAACATTGTAGGAGCCATCCGTGGTCATATACACCTGCCCAAGAGTGCTACTGGCGTTGGCAACTATAAATCGCGTGCCATCGCTGATCTCGGCCTCAGCCTTGGTTCCTGTCGCTGCAATATAGGCTGCAAATGCCAGAACTCCGAGGGTGACCACTACTGCGATGAGTTCGAGAAAGGTGAAGCCACTCTGACGTTTCGAACCTGGGCTCATCGTGTCTCCTCCGTCATAAGCACCGCTCGATGTCCCCTGGCTCTGAGGGTCTGGTAACCACTGGCGAGACGTTCGACTTGAACAACTACCGTGACGTTCCCGCTGCCGTCGACCGCAGTTCGCAGATTGTTCCCTCCGATCGTGATTCGCGCAGCTTGGTCAACAGGCACCACGAAGCGAGCCTCAGCAACGAAGCCGGCAGCTCGAAACTCGATATCCGTTCCGTATCGTGTCTCTGCCGCCAATGGCACACCAGTCACAGCCGCTAGGGTTGCGCTTGGTTCCCAGCTCGCGAAGTCTGCTGCGTAGGTATAGGTTCTCTGAACAGTGCCCGCCCCTACAGGTGCCGAACTCAACACCCGACTCTGATAGTTGTCCGCAACCCTCGCAACTGCCTCGGCCTGAACCACTGTATTGGCAAAGTGTCCTTGCTCAAGTCTCCCACGAGCCAGTGAAACTGCCGCTGCCGCGGAGACCCCAATGATCGCCAATACAGTGAGCAGCTCAACCATCGTGAATCCGTTGTGGCCACGGTTACCCATAAACGGTATCCGGTGACATGCCAGCAATGGGGAAGAACATGCCAAACGCGAGTGTTGTGATGCTGATTACGCCGAACAACAGGCCGATTAGCATAATCGACGTGTTTACCTTCGCTGAGCTGCGACGCAACGACTCGATCAGTGATGGCCGCAGATGTTCCAGGATCTTCGGGCGGTCCTCATCTCGCACCTCGGAGAACCCCTGCATGCTGAAGCGGAGACCCTCGTACCACCCTGAGTCGTCACCAAAGGCAGACGCAATCGATCCCCCGCGCGAAAGGCCATCTTCAATAGCGGCGTACAGACGCTTGGTTCTCCCAACCGCCCGTTGCCTGAGAAGGGCGATCGATTCATTCACCGAAACATTCCGTGAGTACAGCGGGAGAAACGCCGAGACGAATCCGTAGGCTCGAAGGATGCTGAGGTAGTGCTCAATGCTCGACAGAAGCGGAAGATGCCGCGCGACAGTCCAGATGGGACCGCGAAATACATAAATGGCCACCGCTATCCCGATCAGGATCGGCCATATCAGTGGAAGTGCATTCCCCACGAGAATCAGCGCGTCCGTAGCCGCGTTGTTCTCGAACTTCATTCCTGGAGTATCGACGTAGGTTGCTAACTCGTCGCCCATGTAGAGCGGAAGGCCGATCAAACCAAGCATGCCGAAGAGCAAGGTCAGCACCGCGGGGATCATCCCCCGATACATGGCACCCATAATCTCAGAACGCTGCCTAAGGTCGTTAACCAGGTCACCGAGCACCTCCCCCAGCATGTTCGTTCGTTCGCCGATCTCCGCAATCAATACAACCTGGCTATCGAAGTTCAGAATCCTCAGTTTGTCGCTGATCCTGTCAGCCCGTCGCACCTGAGGCATCTTCGACCTGAACTTCGCGTACCCGGACACGATCTTGTCGAACGTCGACGATACTGGGCGCCCAGCCTTCACAGCCGGGGCAAAGAGCATGATGACGTTCTCCTGCACCTCAAGGCTGGGAGCTCGTGAGCTGAATCTGCCAATCAGTTCGCGGGTTCGGTCCAGACCAATGGAGCGTACACGCCCTTTCGGTATGCCACTTACTGTCAAGGCTTCTTGCTCCGAACGCCCTTCCACAGTCCGCGAGTGAAGCTCGCCGGCCGAGTCGATGAACCTGATCTTGTACGGAGAAACGACGCTCATGTCCGCGGCCTCGAATAGGTAACATCAATCGATGTGATTGGCGTGCCAACGCCCGCCACAACCGATATCAGATCGCCCGCAACATCGCGTGCCTGAATCCCCTCAAGAAAGTCCTGACATCCAAGTCGATGCTGTACACACGGGAACCGCATGCGAATGGCCGTAGGGTCGCCACCTGGTGCTGCCGACTCGATTGTCCATGCCCCACCCCACGGCATGTTGAGCGGCAGCCGGTAGCGAGAAGTCAGAGTCGGCTTCCACCCCGTCGTTATGCCGGCATAGGTTCGGCCGTTGTCATAGAAAAAGCGCCCCAAAGCATCAGGGATTTGCCCCGTCGCCAATGCAACTCCCCTGGTTGCGTCGGCAGATGCTCGGCCGCCCCCAACCAGACGAGCAATTCCTGCCCCAAGCACAAGTAGCAGCGATCCCACTACTAGGACCTCAAGCAATGTAAATCCGGATTGATTGCGGTGCATCATGTATGCCTCCTTCAACGTCCATAGACGACGCGGAGTGCCGCTTCGGCTCCCTCGCTGTGCACCGCGGTCGAGGTTACCCCGCGCAAATTGCTGTTCCCCAATGGGTCACTCTCGCGCGCTGAGGCCACAGCGGCTACAAGTTCTCTGCAGCCGAGGCGAAAACCGCCGCACGTAAAGTCGATCGTCACCGTGGCCGAGGTTCGTGACACGACCTCCCAGGGGTCTCTCCAAGGCATTGCCGCCGGAATCCCTCGCTTTACAAGGGTTGTCTTTGCCCGATCGGCATCAAACCCCGGCGCTCCGAGTGCGCCATAGCTGTAGCCGTTGATCTCCCAGAATGGACGGAGCGTTCCCGGAATGTCCACGACAATTGTTCTTACCGCAGCGCTTAACATCAACTCTGCACGCCGCCCCTCGTTGAACCTAAAAAGGCCCACCGCCATTGCCGATATCAGCAACAGTACGAATACGAGTTCAACCAGGCTGAATCCCCGGCTGGCGTTCTTCATATGTGAGTTCAGGGGCGACAGGACATACAAAAAAATAGGCGGAGCCGGCCTCAGACCGGCCCCGCCTGTTAGTGCAACGCGATTAGGCCGGGCGCCCGTAGGTGATTCGAATCGCCTCCGTCGCTCCCGTGCCATCGGTAGTCACGGCAGTGATGCCTCGATTGGCTGCCGCATTGTTCCCGATGGGATCGGCAGCAACACGCGAGTTCAGGGCATTCAAGAGCTCCGTGCAGCCCGCAGGCAGGTTGGCACACGGCCAATCAAGTACCAGACTCTGCCCACCAGCCGGACGGGACTGCACCGCCCAGTCCTGACGCCACGGCGCATCGGTGGGCAGGCCACGGGCAACCAGCGAGTCCTTCGCTGAATCAGCATCGAAGGTTGCCCCTCCCAGGTTCCCATAGGTTCCAGCGTTGTTCTCGTAGATCGCACCGAGAACTTCCAGCGTATCCGAGGTCATCAGCTTGACGCCACGGCTGAAGTCCGTTTCGCCGCGCTTGCCGACGCCGAACTGATAGGCCGCGAAGGCCAAGACGCCGAGGACGACCAGCACCACCACCAGCTCGATGAACGTAAAGCCCTTTTGCTTTGCCGATTTGATGCTCATACCACGAGCAGCCTTGAAGTTTGCTTTGTACATAGGACAGGTCCCTTACAGTTGGAGAGAAACAGCCCACTGCAGGGCTGCACTGACTTAGACGGCGCGCCGTGACAAAGTCGGCAGACTTTTGGCCACATCATGAGTCGACAGCAGATCATCGAGTCGCTCCCGCACCTTCAGCAGCTCTGCCAGCTCGGCAGTCCGATCCCGACCCTGCCGAATATCCTCTACCAACTGCTCCACCCCCTGCGGCTCCCCAAGTACGTTGAGAACGACTCTGTTGAGCTCTGGGTGCATTGTCACAACCAGCTCGGGTCGCCGCGGGGCCGGTGCCTGCTTCGTGTCGCCGAGCATCAGGTCATCCATGTCGCAGAACTGGTCCAAGACCTTCGAGGCCGCCTCTAGCGATGTGGTCCCGTCGTAGACATGCTTCATGGCATGCTCGCCCATGTGCTTGAACCCTTCCAGGTTGGCCTGGCGGACAATCTCAGATTCAGCCGCCCCATTTGCTATCAGCCGTTCGATACGCTTGCTGATCATCAGCAGCTCATGCACGAGGACACGACCCTTGTATCCACGACGATCGCATTTCGGGCACCCCCCTTTGCGGGGTACTCGAACCTCGTGATCGACCGACTTGGGATAGAAATCGAGCCCGCCGTACAGAGCCTTCGCGTTAATGTAGCGGGCCTTTAGTGTCTCGGCATCCAGTCCCTGGAGACTCTTGTGCTCGCCACTGATCAGTTCGCCCCATCGAACCTTTGTTGAGCAGTCCATGCAGAGCTTTCGCACCAAACGTTGACCCGTGGCAGCTATCAGCGCCGCGCTTACGATGAACGGATCGCACTTCAGATCCAGCAGCCGCGTAATTGCGCCCGGTGCGCTGTTCGTGTGAAGCGTCGTGAAGACAAGGTGTCCGGTAATGGCGGCACGAAGCGCCTGCGCAGCTACTCCTTCCTCACGAACCTCCCCAACTATGATCACGTGGGGGCCACCGCGCAAAAAGGCTTCTACCGCCTCCGCGAAGGAGAACTTAGCCTTTGGCTCCGCCTCTGAGGTGACGACCCCACTCTGTGAAATCTCGACAGGGTCCTCAACGGTGTAAATGACCAGGTTCGGATTGGTTCTTACCAGGTCTCCCTGAACTGCAGCTAGATTCGACGTCTTTCCCGACCCGGTCGGCCCGGTCAGAACCACTAGCCCTTCCGGACGCTCGATTAGCATCCGCATCTTCAGCAACTGGTTGTTGGTTGACCAATCAGGAACGCCAACCTGCCTGAGGGTTTTCGTCTCGACCTCGTTGTTGAGCAACCGGAGGACCATCTTCGGCCACTTCTGATCGCTATTGCCGATGACTGTAGGCCAGACCTGGACGCGGAGTTTGATCACATGTCCACCATCTACGGTAACGGTGAACATCCCCTTTTCGGGCTCAACGTAGTTGCCAGACGTCTTGTTGATCTTGCCCTGAATACTATTGATCCAGAGTAGGTACTCGCCATGTGACAGCCGTGCCACCGGTGTCCCGAGCTCGCCGTCAATGTTGTACGCGACATCGCACCGATCCGCCCATGGTGTTAGGTGGATATCTGCAACCTTTGCCCTTGCGGCGTTGCGGATCACTGTCAGGACCTTTTCGAACGCAACAACATACTTCTGATCGTCACCAGCCAACGGCTCCAACGACTGTGCCGCACTCTCCTTCAGCTTAGCTCTCGCGATAACGCCAAGAGCTGCGATCTCCTTGATTTCGCCCTGTAGTCGCTTCAGCAGCTTTACGTCAAAGGGGTTTACAACGTACAGGATCTGATTGTCGCAATAGATCCACTCGGCGTCGTCTCCGCGTTCTACACCGCACGGCGGAGCCTCATCACTCCCGTCGCTGCCATACTTCGACGACGGATAGACTGGAAGTCTGCGCGCCTCTGCGACTGCCGTGGCCACTCTCCCACTTGCGACGCCAAGTTCCAGCAACTTGGGCACCAGAAGGGGCGAGCCGTTCCGCCGCCACTCTTCGCGCACCTGCGCTTCTGCGCGCTCGGACAGCGACTCATCCTCTCTTAGCGGGAGGATGACCTGGTCGAGCACACTGCGGGCGTCATCGCGCATTAGTTCAGCGTCGAGAGTGTCATTGACCGCACCGAACCTTGATGGCGATAGCTCAGCTCTACATCACGATCAGTGATCCGCTTGACCGTGAAGGGACCGACCCTTCCACCAGGCTGAATCTTCTGCAGCGATCCCCCGCTCACTTGCATTATCGCCCGCCCGTCGATGATGCCGACCAATCGCGGCGCCTCCGGTTCGGGTTCGGGCAGATCTGCGGCGATCGACGGCGTGCTGCTTAGAGCCTGCTGAGGCGCCGCCGGCACCGTTGAGTCGCGAAAACCGGCAGCAAAGTTCGGCGCCCCCGCTGCGGGCCCACTCTCCGCTTCAGTCTTCGCGCGAATCTGCTCGGCCAGTTCCACCTCAAGTGACTTTTCACGGACCTGCCGCTGGAGATCAGCAACTCGATCGTTGTGGAGCCGCAGGGCCCGTTCGTACTCGAGGGCTTGCTCCGATATTGATGGTGTGACCGGGCCAGCGCCTGCGGGCCCGTCCTGCGCTGATTCAACCTGGCTGTAGGCATTCATTGCAAACGCCAGTCCCACAACCGTCACAACTGATTTAACTCGCATTGTCGAGCCTCCCTAATACGGAAAAGCGAAAAGTCCCACGGCGATCCAGCGGTTCGCCGGTGATGCTGATACTGGTCGGCCAGACTGGTAGGTCCCTCAGCAGGGTCATCGCACACACAACCACCATTCCCGCTTCACCGGATAATGTGCCCTTCCACTTGGGGGCTAGCCCCTCGTAGTCCCCTGCTGCTGTGTCGGTTGGGTTTCTGGGCTCCAGCTCCACGCCACAGCCACCAGCAACACTCGTCACCCGGGCCCATGAACTGGGCAGCGGCGGGAGTCGATCGGCCGTCTTTCGCTCCTCTACGGTTGTTCTGGCCAGCCGCAGCTTGCTCTGGGCATCGGCAACATCGTCGCGCGAGGGTCGCTCTGCATCGCGGCTGACGACCAGGTATCCGGCGCCCACAGCCAATGCGAGCACGACGACCAGCACCAGCGCTCGCTCTTTGGCTGCCCCGGAGAGTCCCGCTACCGAGGAGTTGCTTGCTACGCGCAGAACACGTTTGAGGTTGACGCTACCCAGCTTCATTGAATGGCCTCCGGCGGACCTGGCTCGACATCTGCCGTGGCGGAGAATGAATACACCGTCGGCGAGCCGGGAATCGCGCTCAAGTACACTGGGAATGTCAGATCTAGCGGCACTCGCGTTGCCGCGACGTTCCACTGCACTGCATCGAAGTTGTTCTCCATCCTCAGTGGCCGCGGTCCGGTCCCACGGAGAACTTCCAGCGTCCTACCGAGCGGCACCACAAACTTTGCCCGCTGGATATCCGTGAAGGGATCAGCAATTTTCTCGAGCTCCAGGGCCTCAGCCATCAGCTCGCTGGCCTGAGCCTTGAGCTGGTCAATTTCAGCACCTCTGCGCTCGCCAGCCAGCGCGAGTGACATGTCAATCGCGCCTGCAATTCCTGCGACTATCACCGCCCCAATGGAGCCAAGCATCATCAGTCCACGCCGGCTGTGCATCCGCGCAGCGTGTCGTTCTGCTGGAGTTTGGATCCCTTGCATTGGGAGCCGCACAACCCGAGCAGTGTCGAACGCATCAACCTCGCGTCCCTGACTTATCGGGGGGAGGTCGAACTGGCTGCCGAGAATCTGTCCCGCTGCGAACCGCCCGCTCTCCACGAACCTCTCACCGTCACTCGCCAGGTAGAGGCCCGAGTCGACGTCCGTACGAATGTACGAGATGCGTGAGCCTACATCGACCCAGCCGTTGAGAAGGGCAACTTGCCAGACCCCGAATACCGGTACGCCCGGATGACGCTCCCGGGCATTAACAACGTCCTGCTCGCGGCACCAGATGAACTCATGCGATGCTGTGCTCGGCTCAACGAACACCGCCTGATCTTCGTAGGACGAGGCCGGCGCGACCTCGTCCATAATCAGCACTACCGTGTGTTTGCCGACATCCAACACGGAATCGAGCGTCAGCACGATCAGGTCTCCTCAAGATATGGCGTGACCAGGAGGATTAGCTCGGTCCGATCCAGCGTATTGAGCTGGGCCTCAAACAACGGACCAAGCCCGAGCGTTTCCTTGTCCCCGACCGGCAGCTTCCTCAATTCGGAGGTAAGGCGTGATGAGATAAGGCCGCCTATCTGAACCGGCTCGCCCGAACGGGTGATCACCTGTGTGGCCAGCTGCTTCAGCGTGATCCGGGGCTGACTGAACACGTTGCCATCAATCTCGTAGTCGTCGAACCCACGGAAGGTCGACACCACGGGCACGATCTCGATCAGCACACGTCCATCGTCCAGCACGCGTGGGGTTACAGCCATTTCGACACCGATAAGGATTCGCTGCGTTGAACCCGTCGTCGCAATCGCGCCCTGGGTAACGGCCTGCTGAATCGCGCTTATGTAGCCGAACTCCTCACCAGAGCCGATATAGACCGTCTTCCCGTTCGTCGTGGTGGCTTGCGGTTGGTCACGTAGCGTCACATCACCATAGCGAGCCAAAAAGCTCATCAAGGCTGTCAGTGATTCGTCACCGTATTCAAGATCGAGGCCGAGGTTGAACCCACCCAGGCCGTCGGTCCCCACCGAGAAGTCGCCGCCGGCATCAAGCCCGAACTTGACCCCATTGGAGAAGAAGTGCTGCCCGAGAGCACTCCAATCGATCCCCTGGCTCTTGCTGTCGGACAACGACACTTCCACGAACCGCGCCGAAAGCCGAACCTGTCTCAGGCTCTTGACCTGGACGGAGGAAAGGTAGCTGTCGATCGCGCGAATGCGCGAGACAGGTCCGGTGGCTTGAATTAGCCCGATCGATCGGACCGAGAGGATGTTGGTCTGCGCAGGCGCCGCCCGGGAAACCGCGTTCAACTGTTGACCTGCGCTGTCCGTGAACACGGGAATCGGCGTTGGGGCGCTCGGCGCGCCCGCCTTGCCTTCAAGAATGGCTCGCGCCCCCGAAACGATGGATTCCCATTCATCAATCTCACTGGTGAACTCAGCTGAGAGCTTTCGCTCCTCACCTCCGCTTGAGGAGCTTTGGCTGGCGCCACCGACACCCTGGGCGCCCTGGCCATTTTGGGATGAAGACCCCCCTTGCACTCGAGCTTCCGACTTCGAGCGGCCGGCAACCGCGGCCAGCGTCCATTCTTCCGTGATGACACTCCGAACTTCGACATATTCGCCCACGATCTTGAAGTCGTAGCCTGACACCCTCCCGAGGTCCTCAAGGAACTGTGCCGCCGAACCGCCGCGCGAAGCGATGCTCACGGTGCCATCCATCAGGACGCCACTATCGATCGCCACAGCCTGGTGGTCCGGAAGCGCTTCGGCCAGCACATAGCTCAATGGCACACCAGCCAAGCGAACTGGCCGGACCGAGGCGTCATTTACGCGGTAAACGCGAAGGAATGTGGGCGCTCCTTCCGGCCGCCGCCCAACCGTCAGGGCTGTATCCTCTTCGGGCAACAATACCTGCGTCCGACGCTCCTCACTGATTTGAGTTGCGCATCCGGCCAAGAGGGTAATCCCTGCGATCAGGGGTGTGAGAACTTTCTGCATGGGGTCACCTCTCAGCGCTTCGGCGCGAGCACGAATCGATTGAACTCGACATAGGGGTGGTACGAGGCGGAGAGTTCCCGCGCCAGATCTGACAGCACGGAGCCACGAGCTTGCCCAGTGGTCAAGTCGACCCGGACATCCTGGATACTCTCCTCCATAGCACCTGTATCGATCACCCAGCCAGCTGGGAGAACCGCTCGTAGGGCTTCTTCAACAGTTGCGTCACGTACGTTGTCAACTCGAATCCGCTCATTCAACAGTTCAGCCAGGGATTCATAGACCCGAGGTCCGTCGTTCACGCTCCCTGGGATACCGGCGCCAGTGTCGTCAATCACGACCCCTTCCTGGAAGCTATCCAGTTCAAGGGGAGTCGCCCGCTTCACCGACGAAGCCTGATCCACGGGAGTCCACATCGATCCTGGTGCCCCCGACCTGGACGCGGTGCCTGGGTCGACCTGGTCATCTGCGGGGACGGCTCCTGAGCGGGAGTGCACGCTCGAATCCGAGACGGGCATAGGTGCTGAGCTAGCGAGCTGCACCTCCGCCGGCTTTGCCTTCACAATTTTCACCACACACCGATCCGGCTCGAACTCGACATCGAAGTCGCCGTGGTACGCCATGTAGTGCAGCTGGTCGCGCCATTCGAGCCCCGGCTCCGGAGGGGTCACTGTCCTGCCCTTCAGGCTGTGCCCAATCTCGATCTTCCAACAGGATTCCGTGGGCACCACAGCATCCACGGCAGCGGCCAGATCGTACCGTCCCTTCGGGGGATCATTGGCACCCCAATAGGGGCTCCCCAGGGCCAGCGGGCTCAACCCCAGCCCTGCGACCAACACCATCACTTTCATTTTCAGCGCTCCGTCGTTGCTCATGAGGTCTTAGACGGACGAATTCCCCGTGGGGTGGCCGGGGCGTCTAATGCTCTATGGCCACCCCTCAGCACACCACCATCGCTACCATCAGCATCTGGCGGGGGCTCTTCGCCACCGCGGTGGTGCTCATAACCCTCTACCTGATGGCGTCAATATCAATTGCCGCCCTTGGGCTCGATCTGGCCTTCGCCAGGTACGTCATGTCGGACGGCATCATCCCGAGCCTGTACTGGGTGCCGAAGAACGTAGGGGGAGTTCTGCAGGAGGGGGGCCTGACCGGTGCCGGGGCGTCGGTACTGGTCGCAGGATTGAATGCCGTGCTCTGGACCGGAGGCGCCGGACTCGCCTCCTTCGTGGCGTGGACTGCTGTGCTTCTCTTCCGGGCATCTCGCCAGCGCTCCGCGGGTAGCGACTATGTTGCACTTCATGAACTCGATACCCGCGAGGTTGTTGATACCCCGACCTGCGTGCTGGCCATCTACGACTACAGCGGATCCGTGATTGAGGAACCGGCGCCGGAGGCCCATCTCTGGATCAAAAGAGCGCCCTTGGAACTCGAGGGCGATCCTGACATGAGTCCCCCCAATGTCCTGCAGATTGCCCTACTTGAGGTGTTGGAGGCCCATGCAGACTGGTCATGTGACCCCGCCGGGCATCATGCGAAAGTTGGGCTCAGAGACCACAGCATCGCCGTAGCTGAGAAAATGGTCGGGCTGCTCCCAGATGAGCCCCTGGCCCCCGTTGTCGGCCTTGCACACGATCTCGGCAAGATCCTCGCCTATCAGCAGGAGATGGGGGTCGAGGGAAAGCATATATGGGTCAAGGTCAGTAGAAACCATGACCACCTATCGGCCCACATTCTGCGGACCATCAGGGAATTCCAGGCCCTGACTTCAGTCGATCGCCGCATTCTGTCGGCGACGATGGCATACGCCCATGCCAACAACACACCGACGGTCCCGATCATCAACGAGGAGGCAGACAATCGCGTGCGCGCATTGGTCCATGCGATCCGGGTGGCGGACGGCCTCACCACCCGAGAAGACCAGCTCAGCGCCCGCGATGCCTTGGCCGATCCAGCGGTCCACGCAGAGCTGTCAGCCGCCCTCCCGAACGCAATCTTCAGTTGCAACGTCAATAAAGCCTTCGACGAGAAGGCCAAGTCAGAAGGCTTCACCTGTGCTGCACGCAGCTATGTCGCCGTCCAGGAGAGTGCCCTTAGGGCAAGGTTGCTGGATCTCCTCTCTGAGGATGTACAGAATGCGCTCGCGATCAGGGCCAAGCCGTTGCCCCGAATGCCCCATCCAGCCCTGACCCCTATTGTCACTGTACTGGACGAGTTGGGCTTGCTCATGAAGAGCTATCGCGACTTGAGCCCCACCCCGCCCCTATTCACCGTCAGGAGCGGTTTCGTCAATGTCGGACCCTGTCTGCTGCTCAGTCGTCGCGCCTTGGCCGAGCGCGACGGCGCTCGACTCGAGCGCTTCGGCGACAACCCGTTCGCCCTGAGAATCGGCCCCAGCCGCTAGTACCCCAGCCTCCGAGGCCTCGCGTGCAGCGGCAATGAATGCGAGTTCGTCACGCAGCCAGGCCGGTTGATGCCCTGCACTCACCAGCTCGTATCGTTCTGAACAGGTGTCACAACGGATGCGTCCCTCAGCCATCCGTATCGCCTCTTGATCATCCATAACCCTGAAGCGATCACGCCCCGGGCAACCACAGGCGGCCAAGCGGTTACCGCTGTCGACCCCTTCCGCGAGCCGGCTGAACGTCTGTTCGATCTCCGAAGCGGTGCGAGCAGCGCCCCCAGTGAGCTTGGCGTAGATGGCAGCCCACGATAGAGCCGGCTTCCCGCTCGCTTTCTGTATCGCCTCCACAATTCGGCAAACAATCTCAGGCAGCACCCACCGCAGCACCGTTTCAGGCTGCTGGACCAGGTAGTGCAGGTCGAGGCGAAGGATCACCGTGCCATGCAATCCATCATCATGGATCTCGCCCTCCTCCAGGCGATAGCGCGCCACACGGCCCTCCGCTACACCGTACTCGATCACAACCGGCAGCCTCGCCCAGGGCCAGCCGCCGCGGCTGATCACCGCATTGAAATAGTAGGTCGCAACTTGCCTCGCTTCTTCCGACAACGGGTGCCAGTCGGTTCCCGACACCCCGATATCCATCACTGGATGCGTTTCAACCGCAGATGTCGATGTCCCATTCAATGGCAGCCTCCTGATCAGTCACTCCCAAATAGACCTCCCCGAGCCCCGGATCGGCGTGACATTCGAAGGCCTCCTCGCCCACACTCTGGTCGATGCTGTCCGGGTCCATGACTCCGGCCGCGGCACGCAGTCGAAACTTCCGGCCCCCACCTTGGGTCAAGGCCACCCCGTCAACAACCTCGATCAACCTACATGCGAGAAGGGCGTCGACCGCTCGATCAAGACACTTCCAGTAGAAGGTGGTCGCAAGCTCATCCAGAATCTCGCCGCGGGTGAGCCATCCCCGGGCCTTGCAGAGCGCTACTACGTGGAGCGCAGCGTCTCGGCGCGGAGACGCTCTCAGATTGAGAATCTGAACAAGAGCCTGCTCCTCCTCGGGCAACAGGCCTCTCATGTCTGCACCTCCATGCCGCGACTTGCCCTTTGAAATCGATCCGCGACGCTACGGCCGTGCCGGCGAACGTGATCGACCCACACAGCAACATCAACTGGCGCAGTCGCTGCAAAGTGATGCAAGATCACAGCCGCGCCATGCAGCGCGTCATCCTCCGTGAGACTGCAGGTGTAGTCGCAGCCGGCAGCAGACAGACGTACTGAATATGGCAGAACGCCCCGAGTTCCCGCATGAGTCTTGGCCATGCAGCCGAACAGTTTCGCAAGACCGGGGCGAACCAGCCGCTGACCACATTGATCCCGATCTCCGCTCAATACGGCTAGCAACGCAGCCGCGGTGGAAGGTGCGAGCTCGAGCGACAAGGGCTCCTCAGGTGGAGAACCCCTCTCGAATCGGCTTGCTTGGACCCTGACGCAGCGCTTTTCCTCGCCGCCGGCCGCCGACGGCCTGATGTAGTCGATGATGCCGAACCGAATGCCGGACCCGAAGATCCAGTGCTGCATCAAAAATCTACCCTTCCCCATCATCCACTCCTAGTGGCTATGGAGAAGCTCTACCGATCTGTTGCCGCCACCGCAAGCCTGCACGCAGCGGGCCTGACGGTGCCCTGTATTCAGACACCAAACCGAACAACTGCATACTCACGGAGAGACAGCACGCCGTCGTCGGTATGCAGCAGCGTATCGGGAATCCCTCGGTACTCGACCCGGGCAGCAACTTGGTGCATGCGCCCACAGGCGTCTTCAAGCACGATCACGATCCGAATGCCATCAGAATGCTCAAGGAGGTCATCAATCTCCCCCATGCGCTCGGAGAGATCAGCACGCATCCAGTTGATCAGCTCTTCCTTCCCCATCGCCATGGTAGAGACATCCGGCTCGATAGATGCCGCAAAGCATACACCGGCACATTTTCAGATGATGCACAAACAAAAAAGGCGCCTTGATTGCTCAAGGCGCCTCATATGCATCAATACGGTTCCGGTAGGGGTAAGGCCAACTCTCACCCAACATGCGCCTGATCCCACATCGCTGCCAGTTCACGAGGGCGCCGACGGCGAACCGTCGACATCTTCATGGCCTGGACCAATGTAGGCGTAGCGCTCACGCCCCGTGACTGAAACTTCTTCCAGCTCTCATCGTCCGCTCGGAGGTGAACAGCCTTCACAGGTGTCGTTCCGAGAACATCATTGGTGAAGCTGAGAGGGAAGAAGCACAACCCGGCGACCTGCTCAGTCAGCAGGCTGTTCGCGTATCCAACTGCCTGTTCGATTACCGCGTCAGGCGTGTCAGACAAGAACCGTAGTGCAAACTCGCGACGCTTGATGCCGCCGCTACAAAGTGATGTCGTCATGTGAATTCTCCGGTTTACAGGACGTAGGAGCGAGCGCTCCCCGAAGCACATGACCCGCATGTGCTTCGGTGGAGCGCCCGCTTCTCGCCCGCATCTACCGAAGAGAGTCCCGGCCCCGAAGGGCCGGGTGAATTTCGTCAATATCCAGCAGCCTCTCAAAGCGCTACCGGGAACAGGACCGCTTCAGACCAGCGGCGACCGACTACACCCATCGCGACAGCAAAGCCGTCCTGCGATTTGCGAAGTCGATACGTGACCTCCGGAATTATCGGAATGTCCCTGCCACAGTCATCAAAGAACTGGCCTTCCCTCACCAGAGATCCATCAAGGAAGAAGCGCGCAAGAATTGGATCGCGCCCGCCGAAGAGCCCCTCTTGGAGCTCTCTCGGAAGGTTTAGGTCCTGCGACTCAACCACCACAGCCGGAACCGCACCGAGCTGCTGCAGTCGACGCCGCTGAACCTCCAATTCAGACGCCCTCACAGCACCAACCAGTTATCGGGAAGGCCCGCACAATCATCCGTGCGAATGCCCCGAGTCTGGTCCATAACTTCATCTGTATCGCTGTAGCGATCAGTGCTCCTCAACGACTCAGGCGAAATGGTCCCGCCGAACCGCTCCATACTGCGAAGCTGCTCGAACGGATCCGCGAACCCAAGCAACGGATCTTGAAGCTGTTCCCTACACCACCCCGAGAGGCGCGTACGATTCCAGCCACGGTCCCTTTCAAGCACGATGCAATCCAGCATCGACCCCTTTCCATCAGCCAACACACGGTACTGAACTTCCAGCACCCCGTCGTGATCACGAATCACAAAATAGTCACAGCGACTTTCCTGCTTGACCTCGACGACGTGTTTTGGCTCCGCCTCAACCCAGTCCTTGAACCGCACCATGGGTAGCGGTGCATGAATCGGCTTCGGCGGAGGCGGTTTGTCACCCTTCGGCTTGCGCCAGCTCATCTCCCATCCGCCAACCACCCGGAGACCAAGCTCCGAATAACTGGGAGGCGATGAGCGGAATCCGCCAGGAGGGGGAGCCGCCTTCGGCACCAGTGCCTCAGCTGCTTCCCTTTCCTTGCGTTCCGCATCGTGAGCCGCAAGACGATTGGCATTCTTGAGGCGATTCCTTTCGGTATCACCCTTCAACCGCCAATCTTCAACAAGCTCATGTGGCGCCAGCATTTCCGGAAGAAGCCACGTCAGTGACTCCTCCAGATCCTCTGACACCTCCAGTCGACACGGCGCGAGTGCGTACAACGCGAGTCTACTGCTCGCTCGCGCATACTCATCCGTCGCATCCTCGAACACATCCAGATAGCTCCGAACGGATTCGATGACGTTCCGCATTGCACGCGCATACGACTTGCCGGACATCGAGCCCCAGCCTGACGAACGCTTTGCCGCTGGAGCCAACATCTTGCTTGCACGTTCAAGCTCAGAGACGGGCGGGCGCAGCCGCTTCGTCAGTTCGGGAATGGACAGAACCGCCGCATCAAGAGGGCTGTACCCTTCGCTGCGATGATGCTGGTACCGCTCCCATGCCGGGCTTTCAGTTGCCGAAACCGAGTCATGATCCCACTCGCGGAATCCAACGCCAAAGACGACAGACTCGACGAAGACTCGCTCCTTCTCAACGGCGTCACACACTCCACGCGGACTGAATCCGAGCGGCATTTGCACGCCCGCCAACGAGAATAGATCAACAATTGCTGCTGCCATGACAACCTCCTAGATAAATCGGAGGCAGCACGGCACCCAGGAGGGGCAGTGAGGCCCCCTCAGGGATACAAAGAAAGTGAGCGTCGCGATCACCAAAGTGACGACACGCCCGGTTAATTAGCCATAAGGCTATGACCACCCCACTCGATCACTTAGCTGTGACCAGTGACGTGCAACAGCGACCAACTCCATCAAGCTGCAGCTGCTCGCCCTGGAACCAAACTGATTCCATCGAACCGACCGCGTCCGAGCTCATCCAGACCCAGTAGTTCACTTCTCGCTTCGTCGATATCGCTGTAGCAGCCGATCTCGGAGAAGACCACAACGCCGTCGACAGAAGCATGGGCTTCGATCGGGGACGTCAACACATCATCGACGCTGCTCACAACCGCACAGGACACGCCCGAGTCGTTCGTGAACATCTCGATATCAAGTACCTCCGCCATGACCAACCTCCTCTCAGAAAGTAGTGCAACAGAAGAGGTCATAGCCGCTCCCTTGGGGAGAGTAATGACCCCAGGGAACCGAACAGGTACGAAGATGAACGATGCGCATGAGCAGCAGAGTGCCGCAGCTCAAGGAACCGACATCCATAATAGGTGGGCAGCGTTGGCGATGAACTCTAGGATTAATCCGAGCGCATCAGATGCCCATCAAGGTAGCAATATGAGCTTGCCACCGTTTCCAGCTTGTCCTGGGGAACCGGAGAGAACCCACAGGGTGAGACCAACACCGATAGTCGGCTGTCAGAACTCAAACCTTCATCTCGCTAGGGATCTGAAGGGCACCACAAAATCGGTATCGCGCATCATGCGCTTTCGACAGGCTCGTGCCTCTCGGAAACGCACAGTGGGATGAGACGCTTGCGCGCCTCACCCCACCGCGGACTCCGGATGGTCAGTTCATCCGAACAACCCCCTTACGGGAGCTGCGTTACCAGCTGAAGCCGGCCTTGCCACCCCTACACCGACCGACGCGGGCACCGGCTGGGCCGGGTTCTGCATCAGTGCCAGTTGGGGAGGTGGCGAGACCACCTGTTGATGCTGAACCTTCGCAGGCCCAGCCGTCGGGTCAGCACCAGTCTCCATGCAGCGGACCAGATGCCGTTGGCTCGACAGTCGATTGAGCAAGGCCAGAAACTCCTTGCGACGATCACCGTCAAGGGGCCCAGTGCCAACGTAGCCCTTTAGGGCGGCGTGAACCTGGTTCCCAAGCGTTTGGATCTTGCGATCCAGGAAGGACACAGCGAAGAGCTTTTCAGCGCCCTTCAACGCAACCTCCACAGTGGTCTGACGAATTTTCCCCGTCATCCCCCGCTCCTGCTCCCGCCGGGCGATCTCTTTCTCCTGCTGTCCAAAGAGCTTCGCCACCTCGCGACAGGCCATCCCCGGAAGATCCTTCCGCAGGTTGACCACACCGCTTTGCACGGCTGCTTCCGCCTCTTCATCGAACCCGTCGTTGATCTGTCCGACATGGAAGAAATAGAACTCCATGTAGACACTCTCTTCGATTGAGCTCAGCGAAGGACGTGCTGCTTTCACCGCAGCCTGTAAACCGGGGCCATATGGCACCCCGGCTACGGCCTTGGCGATCTCGTCATCGCGCTTACTGCAGGCGTCCGCATAGGAGGCCACCAACTTCGGTAGTTCCTCCTCGTACTTTGCCTTCTCCTCAGCAAGCTTCGCTGACGCCTCCGGCATCAAGCGGGGGTCGATGATGTAGCCGAGTTCCGTCTTTACAGCCCGATACTCGAACCACTCCTTGCACCGCTTGTCGACCGCGCCAAACGGCCGCAATACCTCCCGACTGATGACCTCCTGCCGGAGAAGGGTATCCAGCCCCTTCGGAAGACTCACCGTTCCAAGCACCGACTTGACCGTCTCCCCGTCAAGGGTTCGGGTTGGTGATACCTGGTGACACGAGAACCTGACTGCGACCAGGTCGCCTCTGGTCATCACATCCTCGCGGCTCATTGCGCACCTCCCGACATCGCTGCTGCCAGCTTGTCCCCCGCAGCGGTCTTCCACATCTCCTCCACGGCAGCAGCCTGAGCAGCCGGCAGCTTCGAGAAGAAGACGAGGTCGAACACGTCACGGAACAGGGAGGTCGACATCACATTGAGCAGATCGGCAATCATTCCAACCTCACCGGTCGACATCGCGGTCATCGCTCCATCACGCGCTGCACTGCGTGTGGCCTCGACAACCGAGAAGATGACGTCGAGCTCCTCATCCTGCACAGCGGGACAGCGCTGCCGCACGATGGCTTCTTCCTCCTTGCGGGAGAGATAGTCCATCTTGCGAAACATCCAGCGCCGGTTCGCTGCCGGGGTCTGCGTCTGAGACGAAACGAATGTTTCCAGACCCTCCCCGTTTCCGACCGTATTGGCCGTGCCCAATAGGCGGAAGTTCCGGTGCGAGTGCACCGTCTCTCCCCGATAGGGAACACGAAGGCCAGTCCGATCGATCAGAGGATTCAGCCCGGTGGTCGTTGATGCATTGAACGAGTCCCGCTCCTCAATGATCAACAGCTTCCCGTGCTCGAAACACTCCAGAGCGCCGTTGGGAAGCCACCCACCTTCCGGTAGCCGAATTCCCATCAGGTCCATCAACTCGGCCGACGGATCACCAGTGATGATCTCGAAGTCCCAGTTGCAGAGCGCCGCAATCGCGATCAGCAGCGTTGATTTTCCGCACCCCTGCGGCCCTACGATACACAGGGCATGCCCGGTATACAGAGAGGCCGCAACGGCGCGAACATCCTGGATGGATGCCGAGAAGCCGGGCGGGATGCGGTCCAGTGCCTTGGTTGAGGCTGGCGTAGGGTTGGTCCAGCCCGGACAGTTGATTGGAAGGCTGGGGTCCGTTACGCCGGTGATGTTGAAGGCTCCGCTCAGATTCATCATCTGGGGCGTTGCTCCATCGCTACGTTCTACAAAGTTCATGAGCGTCTCCTGCCCTTGCGGGCAACATAATGAAAAACGGGAGACGCACCACCCCCATGGGGGAAGTACATCCCCCACGGGGTTACAACGAAGCTAAGCGGCCAAGGCCGCCTCTCCAACAACATCACCAAGCTGACGTTCGAAGTCAGCAGTTTGAACATCGTCCATATCCCGAACCGCTCTGTGGACCAGGATACGAATCCGGCTCGCTCGCTCTGCGCCATAAACGGCGCTGAGCCGATCATAGGCTCGATCACGAATGCTGCCGATGGTCGGCAATCCCTCGCGGGCTGCCGCCTCCAGAACCAGGTATGCCGAAATGGGGTCGCCCCCCATCGCCTCCTGACGGGCCTTCAGGGCCCTTTGAAGGCGTTCGGCCTTCAGTCTTTTGAGTTGCTCCATCACCTTCTCCTTCACATTGCAAAAAGAAAAGGGATGCCATCCCACGCGGGGATGATCATCCCCGTTGGGATACAAATTTGTGAGCGCTTAGGCTGCCGCAGCCTGGGTGTCTGCACCCAGAAAGTTGCATGCGTTGCGCACTTGCCGCTCGAGCAGCTGGGGGTCGAGTCGATCCAGGTCCATTGCAGCAACCTTGACCAGCTCTATCACCGTTTCCGCCGCCGGGCCGAGCTCCTGACGGATTTCCTTCTCCCGCTGCACCCAAAGGTGCCGCAGGGGGTGAAGTCGTTCGGCAGCCCAACCGCGATAGAGTACGAACAGTGCCCCAATGGGCTCCATTCCCTCTGCATACTTCCTGCGATTCTCCGCGAGTTGCATCTGCTGCTTTCGCAGTGTTGCTGTCGCTCGGCGGATATCAAGTTGCATTTCCATGACCATCTCCAAAAGAAAAGGGGATGGCCTCTCCCACAAGGGGAGAGATCCATCCCCATGTGGGCATCAGCAGAATCAGGCAGCGCTTCGTATGACTCGCGCCCTCAGCTGCTCGATAAGTGCAGGACCTAGGTCCTGAATACTGCATACATCAATGGCATCTGGAACCAGGCCCTTTGCACTATGGCCACCGATTCCGATGACCAAAACATCAATGAGCCCCGCCAGTCCAGCAATTACAGCTCGTGCATGGGCTGGATCATTCGGTTCGCCGTCGGTGGCGACAAAAAGGACCTTTCGGGCCTCCGAACGAGCCAACATCTGCTCACCGGCCACCTCCAAAGCTTGTGCCAGTGGCGTTCCACCAGAAGGCAGGAACGGGAGGGCGCCAATCTTGCCCGCCGCGTCACCAACCGGTTGTGTGAAACGCTTGAGCTCAACTACCTCCGAGCCCGTAAACGCCCACACTCCGACTGGTAGACGACCACCAGATGCCGCTTCAACTAGAGCTACCGCTGCTTGCGCTGCTAGACGTGCAGGTGACCCTGCCATGGAGCTTGAGCAGTCCACGATAAGACCGACCGCCGTTTCACGGATCAGGCTTTCCGCAGGGCGCCCGAACGGCTTCGATCCAGGAACCAAGAACTTTCCCGGACGTGGCCGTCCACTCGACCGAGGGATCAGACGCCTGGCTCGAGCTCGCCCCATCAACGCCAAAAAGTGCTTGCGCACCTCGTCGGCCTGTGAGGCTGCCTGAGCTCTCAACTCTCCATAGGTGTCGCCATACCCATCAGATCCGCGGATTCGGTCCAGCTCCAGTCCTGCCCGACCTGCAGTGCAGGCCGCAGAGTGGGGCTGGCCCTTTCGTTCGTCGTCGGCTGCCTGCGCGAGCGCAGCCTTCAGATCCACATCCGCTTCACCAGGGTTGTCCACCTCGCCATCGAGTATCGACACATTGGCATCGATAGCCGGCTCGTTGTCAGGACCTTGCGAGCCCCCATCACTGCCGCCTACCGCCTCTGTACCGTCGACATCTGAACCCTCATCTGTTGCCTCATCAGATCCACCTCCGGACTGGCTTCCTGATGATTCGGCTTCGGTCGTCTCAGACCCTTCCTCGTCAGAGGTTTGGTCTTCGCCTTCCGACTCCGGATCGCCAGTGGACGCATCATTCGGCTGTGAGGATTCGGCTCGTTCGATCAATACCATGATCTCTTGAGCCATTTGCAGAGCGTCAGCCGTACACTTCAACCGCGGAAACCCAACCTTCAGGGACTCCTCGATTTCGTCGACGACATCCTTCGACAGCGCGCCCTGCAAAACCGAGCGTGCCGCGGCCAGTTGCTCAGATACGTCCATGCCATTGAGGCCATGTCCGGTCAGTACCACTACGAGAAGCAGTGCGTTCAACGGCCCATCAGGTTGACGAACAAAGCCCAGCATCTTGGCCTGCCGCCTTCCTGAGTAGATCCTACCGAGCGCCCCTGGCATGCGTACACGCAGGCATGCCTCAATCCTCGGGTCCTCGATCGCGTTGACCAGGCCCTTGAAGATATTGGGCCTATCGGAACTACGCACCGCTCTGCCAACGACATCAAAGTCCGTGAACCAGAGATGAGCGACCTCGTGAAACAGGTTGCCAACCACCATCTCCACCAGCTCAGGTGTCGCCTTGTACGGGATGTGTGGCAGGTACACCACCTCACCATCCGTTGCCGCCCTCGTTCCGAACATGAGCCTCACATTCAGTGTCGTGGCCAACATTTTCAGCAGGAACCCGAGGCTCTCGCGAGCCAATGCCCCATGCTTCAGCAATGCAATTGGTGAGAGCGCCATCATTTTGACTGCCCTCCCCAGTACTTCAGCTGATCACCCGGGCTGAGGCAGTCACTCGACTGCATCCAATCGGGCAAGTCACGCTTCAAGAAGCAATCGACTTCTTCCCTGGGAAAGTGATTGACGAGGCCGATAACGCCAGCAATCGAGAATCCCAGCATCTGAATCACCAGAGCCCTCTGCTTTCGCAGCAGGCCCGCAGCGATCCAGCACATGTTGCTGAACAGCCAGACCACGAAGGTCCAGAAGAGCCAATCAGCATTGAGGGCGGCTATGAGCGTTCCGAGTAACCCGAACGTGCAGCCAGCCCATTCAAGAATCTTCATCCTTACCTCCTTCTCCGATCTCTCGGAACAAAAAAATGGAGGCAAAGACGTCCCAGGTGGGAAGTCATAGGCCTCCCATCAGGGCACAAATGGTTAGGACTGCGCACCGTAGTAGGTGAAGTACGCAATCTCTTCCCGCTTAGCTCGATAGCCGCAGTAGCTGGCAATCAAGTAAATCACCACCGCTGTTCCGAAGAACACCGGATCAAGGGTCAGCGCGGCATAGCCCAGTACAGCGAGCGTACCTACGAAGATCTCAAGCTGATCGTCAAACCAGTTCGCGACCTCCTTGCTTCCATCCTCAGGCAGAGCAGCAACATCAACAGTCTCGAGAAAGAACTGTTTGTCGCCGGCAGCCTTGAGCATCCGATACACCACATAGCTCATTGCTAAGAGCGGAATCGCAGGGCTGTGCAGTCCATCCACAAGCAAAGCGATGATGCCGAGCCCCAGAAAGAGACCGGACAGAGTCAACAAAAATGCCTTCAACATGACGACCTCCAAAGGAAAAGAAGGGCGTCAAGGCCCGCGAAGGGAGCTAGATCGTCCCTTCGGGGTGTGCAGACAAAAGTGAGCGCAATCACAAGCTGCACCTCGTGATTGTTCGATCAAGCACAGACCACCACTAGCCACAAGGCTCGCGGGCTGGAATGCACTGGAAATAGTGAGCCACAACTGACAGGTCTCTACCGCAGCGCGGGAGACACTTCATGGCTCTCGGACGAGAAAGTCTCGTCTATCAGGTTGTCCTGTTGGGAGAAGTCTCCTTCCAGGTCGATGTCAACACCACTAGGGGCTGTCGAACATCATCTTTCCGTCGCAATAGTTGCTAGGAAAGCACCACAATTAATCCGTTCGTACCAGTCCGCGGGCACGCTGTCAAGCTGCCCCCTGGTTCAGCCAAGACCGCACCAGCTCAGTGGTTCGCTCTCCACATTGATTCGCATTCGGTCGCCATCATCAAAGTGGACCTCTATCTCGGGGCTGACCTGCAGCGTTGGCAGCCGCCCAAGAGAGACCCACCCGAAGCGCCCAGCCAGGGCAACCCTGGCTCTCTTCGGTCGATCGCGACCTTTGCCCTCGGTCAATCCTTTGAGAACTGCTGGGGCCGACTCACCGGCCTTCAGACGGAGGGCTATCGCTCTCATCTGCCTCGCGGTCATCATCCTGGGCCGCGTAACCGCAGCAAAGAGATCGGGTGATGCCCGATGAATGTCAGTAGCAGCGCGCAACGCTTCAAGGTTCCTGGTGACTCCATCCGTGTAGAGCCCCACCACGGCGTCGGGCGCGTCCGCAAAGGAGAGAAGGTTGTTGAAGTGATCCCGGCGATAGCCCATTGCGGCAGCGATGCTGGTCCGGTTGTGTCCTCTGGCAGCGCCGGCGGCAAGGGTCGCTGCTACAGCTCGCGCCTCCTCGACAAGGCTAATCCCCCGCCGGTGCTTGTTCTCGGCGCTTTGCAACAGCCGGATATCGTACTCATCGTCCATCTCACGGATGATGACGTCGACGTGCTTCCATCCCAGCTTCCGAATAACGAACCACCTTCGCTGGCCAGCCATGACCAAAAAGGCGTCATCGTTGTTAGGCGACCGCCGGACTACGATCGGTTGTATCAACCCGTCGTGTTCAACCGAATTGGCCAGCTCCTCCAACGCCTCAGGATCGACCACCTCGCGCGGCTGGAAGGGGTCCGGCAGCAATTGGTCCACTCGGACACGACTGGTTGCGTTGTCCGTCGGCCGTGCTTTCGTCCGTTTTTTGCCCCGCGCTGGCGGCGAAGCGCTCCCCATCAGGCTGTCAAATGCTGTCATGTACTCCCTCCATTGGCTCCTCGCGGTCCCTAGACAGCGACATTCCCCGCGCCGGCCACTTCTCGGATCTTGTGGACCAGACCGCTGTGTCGAACCCGCTTCTTGGAAACGGCCTGACGTATCAGGCTTTTGGGCGCAATGATTACGAGCTCGTACCGGGCGCGGGTCATTGCCGTGTAGAGCAGGCCCCTGTCCAACATCATGGACATTCGCTGCGAGAACACCATGGGTACCGCGCTGAACTCGCTGCCCTGAACTCTGTGTGTGGTCATCGCCCATGCCAGTCGGAGCTGGTTCCGCTCGGGGCCATAGGTCACCGTTCGCCCATCGAAGCGGACTTTCAGGACTTTGCTTTCTGCGTTGGCTTCAGTCACCAGACCCAGGTCACCGTTGTAAAGGCCCAGGTCGTGATTTGTTCGCGTCTGCAGCACCCGATCACCCACACAAGCGCGCTCCTCCTGTAGGTCGACCCCGGGAGACTCAGGTAACAGTCTCTGAATCTCCCTGTTCAACCCCTCGACACCAACCATGCCCTTGTTCATGGCGGTGAGCATCTGAATGTCCCGCCGAAGGTCCATCCCGTGTCGCGGCAGAACCCGCGACACCTGATCCATCACAAGACGAAGTGCAGCTTCCTCGTTGTCGGCCTCCAGGAAGCGGAACTCCTGGCTACCGGCCTCCAGATCCGGCATTTCACCCCGAATCACCCGTCTGGCATTGGCCAGAATCGCACTGCCGGCGCCCTGCCTGTAGACCGTTTCCAAGCGTGTGACCGGAATCACTTCACAGTCGATCAGGTCCTGCAGGACGTTGCCAACTCCAATACTAGGTAGTTGGTCGGGATCGCCCATCAAAACGAGTCGTTGGCCAGGTCGGAGGGCTTTCAACAAGGCGAGCAGCAGATGGATGTCGAGCATGCTCACCTCATCCACCGCCACCACAGGCGCATCTATCGGCAGGTCTTCATTCCTGCCAAAACGCTTCGTGTTGGGGTTGAAGGCCAGTAATGCGTGCAACGTGCCGGCCCGATGTCCGGTGGCCTCCTGCATCCTTCTCGCCGCCTTCCCGGTTGGCGCCGCTTGGGCGACTTGAGCGCGCCCGAGGACACCTACCAGCACACCCAGGGTCGCTGACTTGCCGGTACCCGGTCCTCCGGTGACGATGCTCACCATTGACGTCACGGCTTGTCGAACTGCTGCCCGTTGGCGATCATCCAAGACCGTTCTCCGCGCCCGCTCTGCCCTTCCAATTGCCCCGTCGACCTGCGACGTCGGGGGCGCCGTTGCCGGCGCGTTGGCCATAGCCACCAGCAGATCGGCGATCGCCTGCTCGGTCTCGTGAATGTGCCGTTTCTGGACCATACAGCCGCTCGGGGTGGCAGTGATGACCAAACCATCGAGTTCGGCAACGGGCGAGATACGTCGCGCTCGGGACGCGGGTACCCCCGTGATCTTCGCGAGTCGCCAATACAGATAGTCGTCCGGCAAGCCGGCATGGCCCTGGCCTTCCGCCTGATCGATGAGATACCCAATGCCGGCAGCCAATCGGTGGGGACTGTCCGCCGGCATGCCAGACTTCCGGGCGATTTCATCCGCTCGGAGGAATCCGAAACCCTTCGCCTCAGAGCACAGCCGATATGGATTTTCATGAACGATCGTTGCGGCGCTACCGCCGAACTGACTTATTAGGCCATCTGCGGTTCCGGGGCCCACCACCTCCTGAAGCGAAGCCATTGCCGGGGCCCTCACCCTCATGGGGTGCAGAAGTTCCCGCATCTTCAGCGCAAGCTCGCGCGAGAAACCATGAACTTCAGCGACGCGGGCCGGATCATCGGCGATTACTGTCAGCGTACGCTCCCCGAAGGCCTGAACCAGCGCCTTTGCGCGTCCAGGTCCCACCCCCTTGAAGTGCCCTCCGCTGAGGAATCGCTCGATACCGTCAATCCGAACCGGTAAATCCCGCCGAATCAGCTTTGCTTTCAATTGACGCCCACCCCCGCGCCCCCTAACCCATTCGCCCTCGATCTCAACCGAATGTCCTGGCTCCACCCCTTGAGCAATTCCAGTGACCTCGATGTCCCTTTGGGATGAAGATTCCCTGACAAGCAGCACCGACCACCCGCTCGATGTGCTGCGAAATCGAACGCTGGTCACCTCGCCATTGAGGATTACTGCCCCTGTCATACCGGATCCACTACCTCCTGTAGGCCCTGCATCGTTCACTAGACAGACGCCGGGGATGATCTGCGTCTAAATCGCAAAGGAGGAGCAATGCACCCACACCCGATCCGCCACCCGACGCACCCGGCCGCTGCGGAGCTGCTCACGCACCAGGACAGTGCGGTCGTTGTTCCGACCGATGCTCTCGCCTTCCTTATCTCAGAGTCAGACATCGACCCCAACGCCGGTCTGGGTGCATTCATGCCGCTGGACGGCCCGGCCTACTACGCGCTCCCGGATCTTCCCGAAATGCTGCCATTTCTTCGCAGCACGGCCGCCGCAGGAATCCCCGGGAGTCTTGAAGGCTACTATCTCACTCCCCACCGTACCGGCGGCGGGGAATACTGGGATATCACCCTGGTCTATCGACACCGTAGCCATGACCAGGCCCAGAGTGTGCCGATTCAGTTGGGACCACTGCACTGCAATCAACCAGCGGCCCAGCAGATCGAAGCAGCGTTGTTGTCGATCGATCCAGGCCTGCGCCTGACGTTGCGGCCGCTCCTCGACTTCTCCCTCATTCTTTGGGGTTATCTGTCGGGAGACCCGGAAATCCAGGTTCACCCGCAGTCCATCATTCCGCCAGGCAGATTCACCGTCCCCACGATGCCAGCGGCGGTTCCAGTCATGGAGGCCGGCCCCCGTGACGTCACCACAGTGCTGGGGGGCCGAATGTTGGCTATACAGCCTGTCGCTCGATGGCGGCGGGGATTGGTCACCGCGCCCCCTCGCCCTGGGACTACGACCGTCTCGGTGTGGACCCTGCCAACACTTGAGAGGGTTGGTCCGACCGATCGACACCCAGAGTGAGTGACGCCGCACCGACGCGGCGCCACTCGTCCTCGACTCAGGCCTCAGAGTCCTGCTCCACCTCATTCGAGCATTTGTCTTCCGGGGATTCGTCGCACGCGCCCTCCAAATCGCCCCACTCCGTCCGAATCCGGGCCATGATCTGCGCCAGCAACGATGGGTCCTCGCGCAGCCGTTTCACACAGTTTCCGACTCCCTGGCCCAAACGCTCGCCATCAAAGGAGTACCAGACTCCCGATTTCTCGATCACCTTTGCCGTGACGCCGTGCTCGAGACACTCCGCCGCCATGCAGATCCCTCGATCGTAGTAGATGGGGACGATCGCCTGTTTGAACGGAGGGGCCAGCTTGTTCTTCACGACCTTGACCTTGGCCTCGTGGCCAACCATTTCATCGCCATCCTTGATCGCGCCGATCCGACGCACATCCAGCCGGATTGAAGCGTAGAACTTGAGCGCATTCCCACCCGTCGTGGTTTCAGGGTTCGATCCGGGCATCGCACCGATCTTCATTCGGAGCTGATTGATAAACAGTACCGTGGTATTGCTGTTGTGCACCGAACCCACCAGCTTTCGAAGTCCCTGGCTCATCAGCCGCGCCTGGACCCCGACGATGGCGTCGCCCATCTCGCCCTCGATCTCCTTCTTCGGAACGAGAGCCGCCACTGAATCGACCACCACAAGGTCGACTGCGCATGACGCAACGAGCCGGTCAACGATTTCCATCGCCTCTTCCCCATTGTCCGGCTGAGAAATCACCAGGCGATCCATCTGCACCCCGAGGCGGCTCGCCCACGACGGGTCGAGGGCATGCTCGGCATCGACGAAGGCTGCGACCCCTCCTTCAGCCTGGACCTGAGCGATGGCGTGCAAGGCCAGCGTAGTCTTACCGCTACTTTCCGGCCCGAAGACCTCCACCACACGCCCCCGAGGGAGGCCATTGATACCAAGCGCCTGATCAAGCCCCAACGAGCCCGAAGAGAAGGATGGAACCTTTACGACCGCCTTATCCCCCCACACAAACACTTTGCCCTTCCCGAACCGCTTGTCCAACGAGGCAATCGCCGTCTGCAGCGCCTTGTCGCGCCCACAACTTTCTGCACTGGTCATCGCATTACTCCATCGAAGTTTCGATTGGCACTGGCGTCACGACGGAGTACCACTGGTACGTGTCGTGAACCACCCGCGCCTCCGCGAGGAACGAGCCGGCTTCATCGGGAGTGAGCCAATACACTTTCGCCTCACTGCCCTCGAGCTGAAGATCTCGGCGCTCTATGCGACAGCGGCAGCGATCGGGGATCGGAAGAATCACCACCCGCTCCCGCTGCTCCCCCAACACCTCGAAATGAGCATGTTGATTGTCGGTTCCAACCCACTTCGCCCCGTCCGGCAGCTTGATGGGAGTGACCGCGCGATAGTCACCGTCGAGCAACAACCGAATTTCATCAGCCATAGCATTCCTCCACGACCAGAGTGCTCGGCGCGAAGCGCCCCGCAACTGTCAGGCCGCGATTCGTTGATCGACCGATTGCCGGAGTGCTCTCAGCGCTCGATTGCCATCGGCCAGCGCCTCGGCAACCGAAATGCCCATGCACCGGGCGTACTCGGAAGGCGGCATTACCCCATTGGGACTCTCGCCGAAGATACAGCTGAGAATTCGCTGTTCCCGTTGGGACAGCAAGGCGAACGCCTCGACCACTTTCTCCATATCCCACTGGTCAATCAGCGCGGCCCAGTCATCGACCAGCGCTGCTTCACAGTCAGTTGGAAGGTCGTCCAGAGAAACCGACGTCAGACTTTCGTTCCATTGCTTAGACAACAGTCGCTTCAAGGTGCCATCGAGACCTCGCGACGCGTAGGTCATGAACCGGAAGCCGCGGCTTGAATCGAACCTGTAGATGGAGCGACTGAGCTCAAGGAGCCCCTCCTGAACCAGATCATCGACGAGATCATCATCGAGCCGCCCCGAAACCAGACTGCGAATACGATTCCGAATGGTCGGCAGACCGGCTTTCAGGATGGCTCCTTCACAGGCCCTCACGCGCAGCCGTTGCGCCATTACTTCGCGTTCAACGACTGCATCCCTGCTGAAGCGAGCCGTCAGCTCGAGCAACCAGTCGCCGCGTAGCGTCACCGCGCAGATGCTGGTCGGGTCACGCACCATTCGAGCAATTGATACCAGCAACGCACTATGATCTGAATCGGTACGAACCTCGGGTGCAACCACATGTCGGCGGAGCTGCTCGCGCGTCATCTTTCGAGCAGTAGTCAGCAGCGCCACACGAAACGACTTCAGCTTGATCGCCGAACGCCACAGGTCCTGCAGCTCGCGCTCCAAGTCTTCAAAATGACGTTCGATCTCCATGCCCTACTCCATGCACCATGCAATTGCATAGCATCCAGGTAGTCCCGGTCTGTCAATAGTCGGTGCCGCCTTCGAGCTCTATTCGCGACAAGCTCGGGATTGCCTTCCGAGTCGATGGGCCTACAGGACCGGGCTTAGTTGTTGGGCACGTCGAAGGGTTGCTGTCCGTGCCGACAGTCGGAACGCCAGCCGAAGGCCCGACTTCCGGCGCTCCAGACTCGATCTCCCCCGCATCCCGAGCACCAACTGCCGGCTGTTCATGCAGCTGCTCGTCGTTGGCAGTCGAGGCCAGGGCGTTGTTCTCCGGCGGACGCACATCAGACGCTCCCGTCAGTGTTTGCCGGCCTGTCGACGGAGCCTGGTCCCAACCAGCTTGGTCGATTTCGTGGCGCAGACTCACAGGTGCCCCCATCGACGCTGGGCCGAAGGGTAGAGTCGAGGTATCAGTGATTGATCCTCTTGTCTCGCCCCGTGCATGAGCTGGCTGATCCTCAGCTACTGGGTCCGATTTCTCGGCGGTATCCAGGGAGTCCCCCTTGACAGCCTGCTGACTCCCGGCATCCTGATGGCCGGAGAGAGAGAGATGTTCGACGTGTACTTCGGCTACGTCATAGCGAACGTTCTTGTGTACGAAGGATCGCCATTTGAGACTTCCTTTGACTGCGACTGTTACGCCAATCAGCAAATGCTGCTCCCACGTCTCTGCCCATTCATCGGTCAGCAACAGAGTCACCCATTGTTTACTTCGGGGCGCCCGGGTGTCTGCAGATATTCGGACCCGCAGTTCCAACGTGCCGTCGGAAAGCGCAGTTACCTTTGGCCCGGTGCGGATCTCCCCAATGACCATGACGGCATTCACGAGTAGCTCCACGGGTAGTGCCGTCGTCTAAGACCGGACATGAAGCGCCCACCCCCACCCGATGTCCGCAAGCTGCTCGCGAGGAGCCGCAAGGTGGACGACAGAAGCCTGAGAATGATTCTGCTGGGGCTCGCGGGTGTGGTTCTGTCAGGGTCCATCATTTTGCTACTCCAGGACCGACGCTCCATGGTTCTGGATCTCAACCCACAGACTGCTGTCGAGAAAGCGAAGCCCCGGCTGCGAATGTTGGTGGATCGCATCAGCATGGGCACTCTGCGTGTGGTAAGCGTCGAACCCACCGCCGATGGGCTGCATGTCGTTGGCATGCGCCATGTGATCTCGGGAGATATGTACCGCATGTACGCTTCTCCGCGTGGATCGGCCCTGCTGGATGGAGTGATGTATCGGACGGAAGGCTCTGTACTGAACCGGCTGAAAGATACTGGGCCGGTGCTGCCGAGGATCGATGGTTACCTCAACGACGAACGCGTTGCTGCCATTGACGCTCTTCCTGCCATTAACTGGGGTCACGGGCCCAACACCATCTGGGTCACCTACGACCCTACTGATCCGCACAGCCTGACCCTTCCGGCGCTTCTGGCGGAGTACGTCGAGGCTGGCCACCTTCGCGTGAGAATAATCCCCGTTGCCGAGCCGGAGAACACGGAAGGAATTCTTCGAGCGGCCAGCATTCTCGCCGCCGGCGACGTCGATGCACTCACGCGGTCGTTCATTGGCGACCTGGACCCCGATGCGCATCAGCCGATGCACGTTGAGCAGGTGAGGCAGTCCATCGAGCTGATCCGCTCCATCATTCCATCTGCGGGTCGCGTTTCGCCACTTTGGGTCACGCCAACCGAGCTCGGCGTGGAGTTCTTCTTTGGCTTGCCTGACCCTATTGAAGCCATGGTGTACCGAGTGGTTCCTCACGGCGTCAGGTAGCCCTCGAGCGCCTTCTCCAAGGCTTGGATCAACTCGGCCGGCGCGCCCGCTCCGAGCCGGATTGTCACCACCTCGCCAGCCTCTCCCCCTGCGATCATCCCGACTTTCCTGCCCCCTGAGTACAATGTTCGGCGCTTCGGGACAGTGGACTTTTTCGATTCGTCGTCGCGAACAGCCTCGTTGCGAGACTTTCCGGTCCCTCCGCCCCGCGCCTCTGAGGCTAGTCCTAGCGATATCCGCAGCCTTTGGACCGCCTCATCAGGCTGGACATCCTCGGCGGCAATGCGGCCCGCAGCCGCCGCCATCTGTTCGGCGGCATCCTTGTCTTCAGCGATTGCAGCAAGATCTGTGGCCAGTCGAACCGACAGTTCCTGCGGACAGCTGTCAAAGAGCGCGAGCACGGGCCTTGGCAACCGCAGCGTTCGTCTCATCCGCGAGACTGTTGCCTCGGTTCGCCCCAAGCGCGCCGCAACCACCTTCCCCTGCTCCTTGGCCAAACCCAGGTGTTCAAGCGACGCCTGAAATTCTCGTGCCTGCTCCAGGAATGAGTAGTTTGAGCGCTCGTTGTTCTCCGAGAACATGATTCGAGCCACTTCTTCGTCAGTTGCCCTGGCAACCAACCTGACCTTGAGCGGGATGCCGAGGGCCAGACAAGCCGCGCGCCGGCGGCTGCCGTAGATCAGCTCGATCTCAACCTCGCCATCCGGTTGCTCCAGCCAGTATCCGAGTGCCGGCATCTGCTGGCCATTCCGCGTGATCTCGTCACACAGTCCCTCAAGCGCCGCACTGGTCAGTCCGGCCGGTGACCGCCGGTGCATAGGATTCATGCGCGTCTTCGCCGGATCAACCTCCCGAAGGCTAAGGTCTTCGCCAACCTTCTTGCGCAGAATATCGGTGTCAGCTGCGGCGGAGACCGCGCTACTGATGGCCTCAAGTCGACGGTTCATACCGGCCTTGTGACTGGGCTTTCTATCCTTCACGCGACACCTCCCTTCTTCACGCCAAACACCGAGTCGCGCACTTCCCGCCCAATGGCGTCGAATGCCTCACACGCCGCGGACCAGTGGGTCCGGCTGGCGATCGGCTGTCGAAGCTCATAGATCGTCTTGTATACCTGTGCAGCGCGGTATACCTCGCTGGACCTCGGGAGGATTGACCGGAGAACGTACCCACCCATGACCGCCTGTACCTGAGCCAGGCCTTCAATCGACGCTTGGTAATGATCCATCCCTGTAACCAAGAATCGCAGCTTCTCGAAGTGCAGCTGACTGGTTCGAGTGACCTTCTTGAAGATCTCGTTGGTTTCGTTGATCCAGTCGATAAACCGCAGCGTGCTGGCGAGATCTATCCCTGAACCCCCGGTCGGCACGATGATCGAGTCCGCACAACACAAGGCGTTGTACGTCACAGGTGCGACGTGCGGTGGCGTATCGAGAATGATCAGGTCGAAATCGTTTCTCAGGGGATCGACACCGGTCCGAAGCCGATCCCAAAAGAGGTAGGGAGTGCCGTCGTCGCACTTGAGGTTTCGCTCTTGTCGCCGCGCCATTTCCTCGTTTGCCCAGGCCAGCCCCAGGCTGCTCGGAACATACGAAAGTCTGTCGAAGTGCGGCGCTTTAACAACCTGCGCGGCCAGATCGTGCCGAGAGCCGATCAGCAGAGGAATCACCGTGTCGTCGTCTTCGATTTCGAGATCGGGGTTGAGCCCCATGAAGTGAGAGAAGCTGGCTTGCGGATCAAGGTCGATCGCAACCACCTTGTAGCCAGTCAACGCGAAATACTGAGCCAGGTGAACCGCGGTGGTCGTCTTACCGACGCCGCCTTTCTGATTGGCGACCGCGACAACACGCCCGGGACCCGTGCGCGGTGCGTCGGGAGTCAATCGCCGGAGGAAAGCCTCGTCGATCTCGCGCCCCTTACTTGCACCGCCAAGCTCCTCTTGATAGCTCCGGAACGCGGATTGCACCCGCGAGCGAGTCAATCCCAACATGGCGGCGGCGCGGTTGCCGGTGAAGGTCGGGCGTTCCTTCCGGCGATGCGGTTCGATCGCCGTCTCCATGAGAATCCTGCGCCCAATTTCAGCGCGCTTCACCAGCACGCCGATCTCTTGCTCGGTCTGATTGCTCACCCGCGTCCCCCATACCTGTGGTCAGGCCACTTTCTAAAGGAAACCGGCCTCGTGTGTCAACAGGCCGGAACCGCGAGAATCCGGCCTAGCGGCCTCGGCTTCCGGAGGGGAGGCCTGCACGTTCTCCAAAAAGAGCAGCGAGCCGCTCAGCCAATTCACCCCTGGCCAACAGTTCCCTGCTGCCCCGCCAGACCCAGACGGTGCTGTTGTGATGCCCGCCAGCGTATTCGGCCGCTGTGCGCCCACCGATATCGGGCGCAGCCTCTACCGACGCAGCCCAATTCGATTCGAATCGCACAGGCCGCTGCGCCAGCTGCAGCTGAGTCGTGTCGAGGACCGCAAAGTACTCGGCATGAACGACATCGGCGTACGTCTTCAGCGCCGGGATGACATCCCCGAGGTGGCGATCGCTTGCCTCATCACCCACCAGGTAGAAGACCCAGACCGTCGGACGATCAGGTGCGACGGTGGGCGTGCCATTGATTCCGCGCATCGCCTCTCGAACGTCTTCTTTGGTGACCCGACTCCACGGGATTCGCTTGTAGGCCGGCGTGCCTTCCGGTCCGAGCTCAGCCGCCGCCTCCGCCAAAGCCTCTTCTTGGGCACGAAGCAAGTCACCATAGGATGCTGTCTGACCCCGATTCGACCCGCCCCGCGGTACGGTAGCTGACACTGTCGTTTCGCCAAGAAGAAGTCGTCGCTTCGATTGATCCATCGGGTCTCCACCTCAGATTAGAAACACGAAACGAAGTCGCGAACAGGCTTGGCACAGAATGTCTGAACCCACCACACATAGCCGTAATTGCCACGATCGCCCAATCCACTCATCCTCATCGTGAGGTCGAGCTCAATCGTGTTCGCTCCAGGGTGCAGGCAATTCGACGTCACCCGAGGGTGCATCATCTGAACCAGTTGCTGCCGGTCTACAGTCCACACGAACGAATTCAGGGTGTGGTGAGCGATATGTAGAGCCCGGTACGCGAGGCCAATCGGCGCAGCATTCGGAGTCGAATTGAACCGCATTTGTCGGGGCAACAGGGGTCCCCAGCGCCCGATACACAGGTCGTCACCCCATGGCCCGCCAATATGCGACCCCAGGGTCGGGCACTTCAAAATGGTCGCTGGCGTGTTCGCCAGGGCTGCCCCCGTATCACGACAGCCGCTCCGCCAATTCACGCCGTCCAGCACGCTGTCGTAGGCCAGCTCCAGATAATCACCAAATGCCTCGTTCAGAAATCCAGAGAGCTGCTCAGTAATCTCCTCCGCTCCAGCCTCACAAACCGCTCCCGGAAGGGTCTCCGCACCCCCAAGAGGACCACTTGAGCCTTGTCCATTGGCCTGGTTGATCAGAGACGTCAGCTGACTCGTGTCCACACCGGAATCACGGGGGTCATCACAGAAGAAGCAGTCGCTCAATCCGGCCGTCAGCAGTTGCCGAAGCCTCTTCTTGATCACCCATACCCGCGCTTCGTAGTTCCCCTCGCTCCTGAAGCCGGTCACACCTTGACCGATCGTGCCGATAATGTGGCTTCCACTGGGGAAGAAAATCGAATCGCCCGGCGCGCGCGTGATCTCAATCAGTCCAACCGGCAGGAAGTGAGAAATGATGACGTATGGGTCGCCATAGGGCGTTACAAAGAAGCCGACGATTCTGTAACGAAGGCATTCGTTGATCCCCCGGACAATCGCCTGAGTGAGATTGGAAAAGGCGTCCTGAGCGAGAGCCGCTTGCGGCAGCAGAGCTGCCCCGCCGGCGGCAGCCGCGCCTTTCAAGAAGCTGCGTCGATTTATGCCCATGTCCGCTTAGACGAGAGCGGGACCCGCACGTCCCATTTTTCGATTTCACTGTGAAACCGGCAATGTCCGTTCTGGAGCCCCTCTCCTTCACCTTCGCCTGCCAATCACTATCGCTGGCAGCCATCTGACTCCCTTTCGACTTGCCAGCCATAGGCGATGCAGGCCATCCACCAGCATCACCCGCCGCGCTACCTGCAGCCCCACCACAGGAGGCCAATCTTCAACCGGTAAAGCGGCGAGACTTGCGGCGCGCCCTGCCACAATCCAGGTTGGTGTAGACGAAGCACTTCCGAACACCTGGTCGGAAAGGGTGGTTACACACAGCCGCCCCATCGACGCCCCGCGCCGACCCGCCGCACAGTCCCTGGCCACAGCCCCGGTGTCAATGCGCCGTCCGGTGGCACCCTCGTAGAACACCGCACCGAGGCAGGCCGCGACAGCCTCAACCTCCCGCTGCGTCGCAGGTTTCGGGTCAATGAGACGAAAGCTGCACCCCAGAAGGCCGCGGGGGATGGTGCCGTCTACTGTGATACCCATCATCGAGATCCTCCAATGACGATCAAACGGTACATTGCCTACACCGCGCTCCCACTGCTCGTATTGGCCGGTTGCAACCATGCCTGGGCAGCGGATGCCGGCGTTCTGCCTGTCAGCATCAAGCTATTGGAGCTCCAAGAAGAACTGCTTCAGCTCACCTCCAAGGTCAATGCCCTAAGCAACGATCGCAACCCTGACCTCAGCAAACCCCTGAAAGAGCTGACGAACCGCATCGGTGCGGTTGAGTCGGGGATCCCGGGACCCGACGAGATCCCCACCCTTCGGGCCCAGCTAAACGAGGCCAAAGACCGCGTCGCCCGCCTGGAGGGGCAACTGGAAGAGGTAAGTCCATCGGCCGACGTCAGCTCTCTGAGCGACCGCCTTTCAGCCCGCATGTCGGCCTTCGAGGCAGCCTCTCGCCAATCTGATGAGGAGTTGGGGAACCGGATCGATGAAGTCCGAGCATCGACGCCATCGCGCGATCAGGTGGCATCCATGACAACTCGGCTCTCTGACACCGGCGAAACCATAAGCGGAATCAGCACACGCCTGTCGGCGATGGAGGCCGACACGGCGGTGCTGACGACCCGACTCAAGGAGGTGCAGTCTACGGTGCCCCCTAGTGGGCAGATCACTGCGATCGAGCAACAGCTTTCGGACGCGGACACAAGTATTCGCACCATCACCCAACGCACTACCGCGATACAGTCTGAGCACGAGAAGCTAGTTGCCCGGGTGGAAGAGCAGATCGACCAATTGCAGGGCCTCGAGGCAAGGATTCAGACCGCGACCGCCGCGATGGTGGATCGCATCGAGCAGGTCGATCAAGCCAACGCGGCATTGACCCAGCAAGTTGAGGCAGCCGCAGCTGCAGCCAACGCTGGTGACAAGGAACTTCGCACGCGCCTCGATCGCCGCGAGATCGAAACACAACAAGCCGTGAAACGACTGAGTCGAGACCTCAATCGAGTTGAGCTTGCACTTCGCACGTTGTCGACACAACAGCCTTCGGCGCCGGCGGCCCAAGTCGCCGCCACCGAGAGTGCCGTGGCTTCGCTGCGCGGGGAAGTGCGCGAGCTGAGTCAGGTCAACGTCGATCAGCTCCAGAGGTATCGGACCGCCCTTGAGACGCTGGAGCTCCGCGTCGACCAACTCGCTGAGGCCCCGATCGTCCGACCTGTCGATATCCAGGAACTCGAGCAGATCGTTCGAGGCCTTCGAGTCGAAGTAGGCGTGCTCAAGGCGAACAGCCCTCTTGGCGCACGATGAAGGCGCGGTGGGAACCAGAGCCCCCGGCGCCGCCAGGGCGGCGACAAGCCGTAGTTTCGCGCGCCAAGGAAAGCGTAGCCTACTGGCGCGACCAACTCGATGGCGTCCTACGTCCTGCCTACCAACGGCGCATGCCCACAATCGAACTGGTTGTGAGCGCAGGGCAGGGCGCAGGGATTCACTGGGATATCGAGCGTGGCCACGTCTCCCTGAAGATCGATCCTGATCCGCTGTATGCCCACCCCCGCCAGTACGTTCAGCAGGTGCTGCCCTACCTGGTCGCCACCATCGCCGCGAACGTTCTGCACGGCCAGGTCAGCGGATATGCAGACGCAAGACTGCAGGTCATCCTGACCTACATGGGGAAATTCCCATTGCCCATCTTCACGCCCCAGGCAGCGCCACCTGACGATCCGGCCCCAGGCTAAGGGCCTTCCCCTCAAGCACGCCCGTAACCCGGATGGGGGCCTCGCACAGCGAATCCGCGATCTCCTGAACCTTCTGGATCGCCGTCCGCGCAGCGCCGTTAGGATTCTTCAATGAGCGCCGCGGCACCCACACCATACGCTTGCGCGACTCGCCGGACGCCAGGTGGAACTCGGCAAGCAACCCGATCGCCAGTGGCGTTTCGACCATCGGCACAGCCAACGTGGCTCCCGGAATGCCGGGATGACTCCAACGCTCCTGACGCCTCCCCCGTCCAGGTCGGCGCCGAATGAGATCTTCAATGGTGTCAGGCGAGACATTCAGAGCTGCGGCGATTGCCGTTGCCGGCAGGCCCTGAGCTCGCAGAGAACGGTATTCCGAGAACTGGCATTTGCTGAGATAGTGCATGAGAAGTCTCGCATCGGCGAAGTCCCACCATGACCTGCAGCGGTCGCCCCGCAAGCATGTATGCGGCGATCACTCCACTCACTCACCGAGAAACGACATGTGCTATTCCGCCCAGGTGTACAGCGACTATCGGCGCTACATGCGCGAATCTGGCGCTCGTCTCGATATCGCAGCGTTTGCCGCACTGTTTGCATCTTCTCAGCGGTTGCCGCAGCGCTCGAAAGCCCTAGACGCACTGTTTTTCGTCCCAACGTCCCCCGAGGAAGAAGCGGTCAAAGCACTCCTCGACGCATCGAATCGTGCACAGATAGCGATGTGGCAGCAGGAGCTCTTCAATCAGAAGGCGCGTCTGGTCCAGGCCCAGCGGTCCTTGGAGGTGAAAACGACCAAGCGGGCTTTGAATGACGAGAGAGTTGCCACTCTCAAGATCCGCCGGCTGACCACTCGGCTCCGCTCTGTGCAGACCCTCGAGGTAACACCTGCATCTGCCCGGATTTACCCGATGTGGTACGCACCCATCATCGTCTGTGAAGGCGGTCAGTTGGTGATAAAGCCGATGCGCTTCCACTGTCGTCCGGCGGGTAAGCCCCCCTCCTATGACAGTCGCTACCCCGGGTGTTACAACGCCCGTAGAGACAACCTATCGGGATTCTGGAAGGGCCACTTCGGGTCCAGTCACGGGGTATTGCTGGCGTCAGCCTTCTACGAAAACGTCGCCCGCCATGATCTTGAACGGCGACCACTACGAGAGGGGGAGCCCGCGGAGAACGTCGTTCTCGAGTTCCGACCGCGCTCTGTCGACATCATGCACGTGGCGTGCATCTGGTCGCGCTGGGCAGGTCCAGGCGGCGAAGAACTGCTGTCGTTCGCGGCAATCACCGACGAACCGCCAGTCGAGGTTGCCGAGGCCGGCCACGATCGCTGCATCGTGCCCCTCAAGCCGTCCAACGTGACTCGGTGGCTTCAGCCCGACGGTGATACGGAAGCGTGCGATCGACTGCTGGACGATCGCGAGCGCCCCTACTACGACCATCGATTGGCTGCCTGACTCCCCTCAAGGACCGGTTTACCGCCGCCGGCGGCGCCTCGCCTCCGTCGATCGGAGAGCATGATCGCCTGAAATCACGACCCCATTCTCTCCCGGGTCTGCCTCTGGCCAGTTCGGAGGGAGGATCGAACGCAGGTCGATCGCCACGTTCACCTTCGCATCTAGTGGTAGGTCCTCATAGACCCGGAGATCTGGGAGACTCAAGTGTGCGTCCTGACGGCTCATCACGATCAGAAACGCGACCGGGAAGAACTTCATCAACCACCCAACAAAAAGCGAGTTGCCTCCTATCACCGGGGTAAACGCAAACCCACGAACGATTACCTGCGGTTTGAATGGGTAGAGCCAGAAGTGGAAATGAACCCCTAGCGGCACGGTTCCACTCCCACTCAGAAACCAATCCCTGAAAGGCTCATGGTCTTTGTGTGTCCCGTACGCATCGACAGACGCTGCGGCGAGGTGCCCGTAGACGGCGCGCATGATCTTCTGAGGCTCAACCTGCACCGTCAGAGTCTGGGGCAGAGTTTCACGAAACCGGACCATAGCGCTTAGTTGATTCGTGAAGCTGACAAGCGCGGGGTCATAGATCCCACCCAGTTTCTCGTTGTTGCACTTCGCACACAACGATCTGAAGCGCAATCCGGTGTTCGCTCGGACCTTGCGCGCTTTGTGTTGGTGGTTGAGGGCGTCATTGAGACGCTGTACGTCAAATGCCCCCGGGCTGATGCAAGCCTTCGGCGGCGTGTGATCCTCGGTCAGTTTCCCATGCTCGCCGCAGATGTTGCATCTGCCTTCCTTGGGGCCGCGAAATTCCAAGGGCTTCATGGGTCCTGACCGTTGACTTCATTGAATGCAAAGCCCTGGCCTTCGAGGCGGTGTTCAGAGACACAGGGAACGTGTCGCAGCTTCCAAGCCCCTGAGCGGGCGTTGATACGCTGGAAGGCTACCGCATTGATTCCAATAGGAGCAACAACGGTTGCGCGCGAGCCCACATTCCCACGCCGCTCGACCCTCATTCAACCCCCTAACGCGGGCCAATCACTCTTGGTGTTCCGGGAAGCCGCGAATAGCGCTGGCCTCAAGGCGCCCAAAGAAGTCATTGACTGATATGGGCTGCGACATGAACCGTGGTGACCTGCGGCTGCTGACCTTGTTCAGCGCCAGCTTTCTGGTTTTCTTTGTATGAGATCATCAACGCCAAGGCAGCACCGAACACCACAAGAAAGATTAGGGCTCCAATGAAGGTCCCTTTCAGCCAGTCGTCGCCACTGACGCTACGATGTTTCCTGACCATCTTTTACCCTCACTCTGCCGTCCGGTATGTCCACGAAGCGGAAGTTCCGTTCCGTGCAAAATCTGGCTGACTGAACCTACACGCCAACCACCTTCTGCAAACAGCCCTTCAAACTATTTCCGCCGCCGGAACTCCCATGGCTGGATCGGATTTTCGCCCTGCCACAGACCCCGGCCCGCGCTGCTTGCCGCAGATTGCCGGTCATAGCACGAGCGGTCGCGGACATAACGGTCGTAGCACCAGGCCAACCCAAGATCCACCATTCTAAAGTTAACGCTTTGCCCGTTCCGAGCAATGTGCGCCACCCAGCGGCCGTACCTGTCAACATCGACGACGTAGAGTTGAACCCGCTGCCGGTAAACCATATCGGACAACGCCTTCTTTGAAACTTGTCCGAATGCCTGCTTCGATTCCGGCGCGTCGATCTCGGCGAGCCTAACCCGGGCCTCCGGCTGCTCGCCGCAGCGCACTTTGACGGTGTCGCCATCGGAGACACCGAAGACGTTGCAGGTTTGCCAGTCGGCCTGGGCCGCACCAGCAATGCCGCAGACTCCGAGAACCAACGCCACGAAATGCTTCATTCAACTTCTCCACGTTCACGGCCAGCACCGCCAGCCAGATTCAATTTCACTGTGAAATCGCCTGGATCCTGCTAGGGCGAAACGGCTACCGATCCGGGTGTTGCCCGCTCCGCGCCGCCGTCCGTGTTCGATCGCCAGCGTCCCACCGTGAAAGCTCCGATTCACATTCGCTGCAGACCCCGATGCCGGCTGCCCTGTCGACACACAACCAGGAGCAGGGATCGCCCGAAACAGGATGAACACAGGCTTGAAAGTCCGTGCAACCACAGCCAATACATTCAGAGTCCGAAACCTCGATCAAAACGCACCTCCGGTAGTTTCTGATTGGCTAGACGACCCGCCGGTCCACTTTCCGATTTCACAGTGAAATCGCGCTCAGACTGGGCCAGGGAGGAAACAATCTGCCGTTGGCCACAACCCGACTACAGCTCTCGGGGGCCCGCCCCGCAACGCAGCGCCCCAACACCCCTGTCAGTACAACTGGCCCCGGAAACTGACGGTCATCCCGATCATCGACCGAGCTGAAATATGCAGGCCCAAATCCGTGCGAATGAAGATCAAATACGACGTCCAAGGGATCGACGATCGGCGGTTCATATCGGATTGATCCCGGCGATGCCGAAACGCGCGGTCCATCGGCATGCCAAAGTCGGTAGCGCATTTGGCCACGATCCCAATAGATCCACCCTGCCCACTCGTCGGGGCTGCACGATATCGCGGCATCAGACGCCTCTTTCAGCAGCGACGTTGGAATCGGGCCACATGTGAGCTCGACAGCATTCGCGACCTCTCCGTAGGGGAGCCCGATGCCGCTTGACAACGACATCACTACCCTGAGAACCCTACTGCGAGCTTCAATCTTCAATCCATCGTTCGTGACCAGGTAGCGAACGCCACCCACAGCCAATTCGGGCACGGAGCTTCGCGAGGGCGTCACGATGACCGGCGTCGTTTCAAACAGCGACCGGTCCACAAGGTCGGTCATGTAGGGCGGAGCGACCACACTCATGACAATCCCCGCAACCAATCAGCCAGACAGACGCCCATTGGGCGCAGTTGCTTCACCTGAACAGGGCGTTTGCCCTGGGCCCGCCAAAATCGCAGCACGTTAGCATTCGTCGTGGGTTTGTTCCCCGGCAACACCGCCGTGTGGTTCACATGCGAGAACGCCGTCTTGAACATCGCATCCTCGGCGCTGGGCCGCCCGGCCCGCGAGGCACGCAGTTCTACGCCGCCGGGCAGGCAGACCCGACCGTCACCATAGACGTTCATCAATGGGGCGTGATAGAGGTTCACGTTTCGGGTGCGCTTGCACGCCGCAGCCGAGCAAGCCGCCACAGCCAGCGTGCCCCGCGCCGTGACGGCGAACACAAGGTCAGGCCAGCAGACTGTTACATGGGCATCTTTTGAGCCAAGCCGGAACCACATGGGACGTACGGCGCCAGGAACCAGCCACGACACCAGACCGGGCGTCATCGCAAGAATTTCGGGCTCCAGAAGTAAATTTTCCGTATCGCCTGGATCACCGTATCCCAGCCTTTCCAGCAGCTGGCGAACACTCGATTCACTGAGCAGGACCCCGACACCCAAGCCCTCGGCATCGACGGGGTGCTCCGTAACGACAGTGATTCGTTGGCCCCGCGAGATCAACTCCCCGAAAACCAGCGCTCTGTTGGCTGAGTACGGAGTCGATTCACCCCCATTCGCATCAACCGCATGCACGTCAATTGCCATTTTTACTTCCCGGAAGGTTTTGCAGGTGTTCCAATAGCCTTGCCATACCGACCAGCCCCGCAACCACCTCTCGTGCAACACCTGGATCACCATCGATCAGCACGCAGGGAAACTCCCCCGTCTCATCGATGACATTCCACTCGACATCGCAGAGCGGCAACTCATCCATACTGCCGGCAAGCACGGCCCCGACCTTCAACGAAACTTCGCACTCCTGATAGTGCCTGCACAGCTTTCGTGCCGAGCGCTCGTATTTGCGCAGAATCTCCAGGCCCGTCTCGACCCAACGCCCCCAAACTGATCTGCGAACTCGTTTCGGCAGTGCACCGAATGCGGCCACTGCAGCAGAGCGACTTCTCAGCTTCTTGCTGTTCTGAACATCGCGCTCCGAGCGGCGGCGGGCCAACTCGGCAGCAACCAGATGCCGCCTTCCATCTTCGAGATTCCACAAGGTGTGCTGCGCCGCATACAAGCCTGTCCCCTCGGTTTCTTCTTCATCCATATTCGCGAGGCGATCCATCGCCTCAACGAGCGCAGCCTCGGTATGTGCTCCTTTCAGGTAGCAGAGCAGTTCATCGCCGTACCAACCGCCCTGCAGAAAGTCGGTGATGGTTGGTACTTCGGCCCCTCTGCCGCACCGCAGGGCAACCCACCATACAAAGGGGCGAAGGGTCGATGGAGGCCCCTCCCGGCCGCCCGGGATGACGAACACGACGGGGCCGACTACTTGCTCGAACCGCAGTTGCGGACACCCGATGTCCGACAACATAAATCGGCTGCTAGCGCTCGAGAGCTCTTCACCAAACTGTGTGGTGGCGGTGGAGAGAATGGAACGAAGCTCACTCGTTGCACTTGGTGAACGCCAGGCTCGCGCCACCGCCCCTCGAGTGATATGCCTGGACCTCAGAAACCAGGTGAGCGCGGTAGCGACCACCATGCGCGTTTCCGGCCTCACACCTGCCGCAGTACAGTCGCTGGCGAGCAACTCACCTTGTTTCGCGAGTGAGTCGAATGCTCCGGCTCGCCACTTGAGCGGAAGCGCAATTCCTGATGCAAGATGTCTGTTGGCGTCCATACCTCACCTTGACCCGCGACAGCTTCCCCGCAATGTCCCGCCGTGACAATGCTATTCGTCGCGCTCCGCGTGTTGAACCAAGGCCACCTCGAAGCGGTGCGTCGGAAAGGCACCAATCCAGCGGTTCTTCACTGGGTCCCAAGCACGATAGTCGGGGTCTCGGCGCCGATGGAGGTCCTCAAGATACTGTGATCGATACCGCGCGACACCCTCCTCGCCAAGGCGGGCAACAGCAGCCTGATATCGGAGATGATGTTCCCGCTCACCCTTCTCTCGCTGGCGGCGTTCTTTGAGCTGGTCAGCAGCAGATGGTGGAGCCGGGCGTGCTTCAACTGCTGCAGGCCGGTCAACGACCGCAAGCCGATCGATTAGCGCCTTAGCGTATGCCGCGGTGCTCTTCTGAATTGCGCCACTGGCTTGCTTCGCCTCGACGGTCGCCGCAATGTTGAGCGCCCACTGCGGATCTCGTTGAGCCGCCATGATCGCGACTCGCTCACTCAATCCAAGGGCCACCAGTCTGATCACGGGATCGGAGCTTCTGAGCTCCGTAGCCTCGGTACTTTCCAACGGAATCAGCGTCCGCTGGGGGTTGTCCCTGATACGAAAACGAATGCCCGTTACCGGCCGCCCTCGGCCGGTGGCATGGCGATACTCGGGCTCAACCAGGATGTCTGACAGCTCGTTGACCTCCCTGACCGCAGGCTCCACTACCTTTCGCCTGAGGTTTCGGAAGTCGTCGTATGCGGGGCTGGTAGCCCCCATGATTTCGCGGAACACCTCTGTGCTCCAGTAGTGCGGATCACGGCTTGTGCATCCTAGATTTCGGTACCGGACCGTATTCTCGTAGAGTCGAATTGCGAAGCCGCTGCTGATGTCCCGATTGAGACCTACGTCAATGCTGGCGTACACCTCCGGGTTGTACATGTGCTCCGCCATTTGCTCGATGTAGCTGTAGCGGCACATACCATTCTGGAACTCAGCCCAAGCGATTAGCGTCCCCTGACCGATAAAAGGCGACTCAGCTGATCGCGCGCTACGCCGCTTGCGTTTCCCAGCTGCGCCCACCTGACCACCACCTCCGGGCTCCAACACAGCAAATCGCACCAACGTCGTCTGGAGAGCCGCAACGGCATCCGCGAGGTAATCGACATCATTGGAGTTGAATCCGGCCAGAGCGGACAACGCTGAGATCGGAATCTCATGCACACGCTGCGTCAACAGGTTGTCGTAAGCATTCAGATGAAGAACGTTCACCACTTTATGCTGCAGCAGGCTGAGCGTGCCGCTGATATGGATCAAGCCGACGTGCTTCTTCAAGACCAGCGACAGCGATCGCCCTGCTTCGCTTCCTCCCCGCGCGGCCTTTAGTGTGTCCATCTGACGAAGTGTACCGACACATAAACGCCGATCTCAATCCGACTCCCGTAGAGGGACACATAGACCAACCGGTCCCGCCCTCGAGCAGATTCACCCGTCCAGGCTCAACCTGTTAATGGACACATGGACAAATGCCGGGAACGCAGCAAAACACTGCTGCATCTCAACACGCAGGTCCCGGAAACTGGCACAGAAATCCCGCAGAAGGACACATAGTTCCCGGAAAGGGACACTTGAATAGCCCGCAGTTACTGGATTCTCAACTTTGCCGGTCCTGGAAACGTACACAAGATCGGTGTTCGCCCATCACGGAAAGGTACACCCGGAGCGCCACAAGTGACTGAATAAAATGCGGATTTGACGTGCCCAAACTGTCTGAAACAGAGTTGAGAAACGGTTGCTATTTCTCGGGGCTGCCCTTCGAGCGCCGCTTCCGCGAGGCCGGCGCTCCATTCACGGGCTCTCCATCACCCTCAATCTCTTCCGGCGCCGGCGGCGCGAGACGCTTGGGCACTACCCCCTTGTCGACGATCAGCACTTCAAGCTGGCGCAGCATCAGATTTCGAGCAACTTCGGTCGGAGTCCGCCCGTATAGCCCCACCTGGGCAATATCGCGAAGGTAATCACGAACGTGCTCCGACACCACGTAGTGAATCGTACAGTTGCTGGGTTTTTCTGCCATCGCAGCAGTCTATCGGCATAGCCATCACTATGGAATGACTATGTGTCCACTTACGGGAATTGCAGCCGAGGGTGGCGCCCATCCCGAAAGAGCGAGCATCGGTTCATTGATTCGGCAGCCCGAATCCGCCGGCCATTAATGCACGAGCATTTCAATTTCACAGTGAAATCGAAGCTGGGCCCCGCCCGGTTTTGAAAAATGTTTCACGTGGAACAGTTCCACGAGGCAGCGATTCCGCGCCGAATGCCCTACAGCGGGAGCACACCTCCCCTGCCCAGGGCGCCAAGCGCGCGCCGCGCGAGGGTCGGAACTGTCGGCGCGCGATTGGCTACCCTGACGACTCCAGGCGGAACGTCAGGGTGCGTTTCGAAGGGCGGCAGGGGAGGGCTTGTCCTCCCTCCATCTGCCGCCCATGCGTCAATCGCAGACTCCCAATCCGGTTTGGGGACAGGCCCCTTTGCGGGCTTCCGGGATGCCATCGCTCTACCCTTTTGTTTTGGCTGCCGGGGGCTCGAACCGATAGATGAGCAGCGCCCCCTTCTCCTGCACCTCGGGCCCCGACAGAGCCGCGTTGGCCAGATAGGGCCGACCTACCGCAATGAGCCTCGCGGCCTCCTCGGTGGGCATGCGCCCACTCGGGTCGGGATCGGGAATATGCACCGACCCGGAGACGAAAACGCGGCGCGGCATCTGAATTTCAGAGTGTTCCATGTGACCCCCTCACTCGTCAGCGAACAAATTGACCGCCGACTCAGCGGCCGCTTCCTGCCCAGGATCGGCGGGGGCTGGCCCCTTCTTGGCGATCTGCTGCCCTTCAGATTTCGTGGCAGAGCGATCAGCAACATTGCGCACGGCTGCCGTCTTGTCGCTCATTGCCGCCGCCGCAACCCCAGCTGCATCGACAGCCGCGAGTCCATCCATCGCTTCGGCGCGGCTTTTGGCGTACACGCGAAGCGCCTTGTCGAACTCGGCATCGAGATCCGATCCCCGCAGTCGCAGATGAAGCGGCGACATCAACGCCGCCCGCAGTTCTTGCGTTGCCCGCTCGGCATCCGATGTCGCTTCCTTCTCCCACCCCTCCGGAAATTCGACGCGGGGTATCAACAACACATCGAGCCCGCCCGATACGGATTTGATCTGCAGATGAACTTCCTGCCCGTTGCCGCAGGCCGCCTTGATTTCGTTCCACATCGCTCACGACTCCTTTTCAGTTTTCTTGCCAGCAGCATCACGCGCCCGACCCATCAGCTTCGCCTCGCCCTTCAGTGCATCCTGGACGCACCGCTGAACACTTGAAGGAACGAACGCGTCGAAGTTGTGCTGTGAATCCATCACAGCAGTGATCAGGTCGCCCCGCGAACCGCTCACCAGCTTCTTGAAGGCTTTCTCGCGAGCGGCAGCGTCTTCCCCGGCACACGAGTCAACGAAACCGGCCTCAAGCAAGAGGGCCTCAATGCCTGATTTGGTGAGTGTTTCGAGATACGCCTTGTCCAGCTTGAACCGTCCAGCCAACGGGACGTCGAGCGCATCGATCAGTGCTGCAGCGTCGATGACACGCTCGCGCTTGCAGTGGTCGTCCCCCATGCCGTGGTCTTTGTCGCCCTTGAGGCTTAGCAGCAGACCGAACAGCTCGTCCTGCAATGCTTCCAGTTTTTCCAACGGCAGCGCAGCGAAATGACGAAGTCCAAGACGAGTGCCCGGGAGCCCATGTGCGCTCATGTCCGGTATCCGCACGATGGATGCCATTCCGAAGCACGTCGCTGCCAACCGGAGGCGAGAATCACCGCACAGCGTCTCGCTACCAACCTGCCGAATGAGGCCGCAGTCAGCAGCAATCGCCTTCTTCGGCACGGCGGCAACAGCCGCCTTGGTGCCCTTCTTGGTTCCGAGGGCGCTCGACTTGCCAGCCTTGCCAGCCTTGCCCGCCTTTGCACCCTTACCGACCGACGATTTCGCCCCCTTCGCCCCGCTATTCACGGAGGTCGTCGCATCCTCGACAGGCGCCGAACTTGCGGCATGGGCTGCGGCCTTCTCACGGTTGCACTCCGTATCGAAGCACACGCCCGAAGCGATCTTGCCCTCGCCACCGGGAGCCGTGCAGATCAAAGCCCCGAAATTCGCGCATCCCTTGCAGGCATTCGCCTGTGCCGCGCCAACCCCACCCACACCGTCGACCACCAATCGGGTGTATCCGTCAGCCGCCTTTTCCCGGTCGAGCCAAACCACATTGAACTCGCTGGCCTGCTCCGCTTTCAGTGCCAAGAGGCGCGCTTCGGTCTTTTCGCCCCAGCAGGATCGATTCGAGCAGCGCCCCTCACCCACATGCTGCTCGAACAGACTGGCCTGTGTCGTCGAATTATTGGGGCATCCCGCACAGCCTCGCGTATCGAAGATTGCCGATGAAAGCTCCTGAGTGAACGTCCCCATCTGAGCCTTCAAGACCTCGACAGTGACTCCTCCCGCCAGCACCTTCCCAAGCACTTTTCCCTGCATGTCAGATGGAAGGCTGGCCAAGAGTTCGGCATGTCCGAGCTTGATCTCACCCGTCATGAGAGCGTCAAGAACCGACTCGGAGGCATGCAGCAGCAGAAGTCGTGACCGCAACTTGCTGCGGCTCCAATCCAGGGCCTGCGCTGCTTCTTCTTCATTGCCCTCGGCCAGATCAAGCGCCCGCTGAGCGGCCTTGGCTTCTTCGGCGGCGCTGATGTCTTCGCGGTTGTCGTTCTCAGCGATCGCAGCCTCCAGCGCCTGTGCGTCCGAAAGCTCGCGAACAACGGCGGGGACGTCAGTGAGTCCCGCCATGCGCGCCGCGCGCACCCGGCGTTCGCCCGCTACAAGCCAGTACCCCCCATCCGGGCAGGGGCGCAGCAGGATCGGCTGAACCACCCCCCGGCGCTCAATGTTGGCGGCAAGTCGCTGAAGAGCGCCTTCATTGAAGTGGCGCCGAGGATTGTGCCCCTCCTTCGTTTTGATTTCGTCCAGCGGAACACGAAGCTCCTGCGTCGGAACCACCATTGCTTCACCCATCTCGCACTCCTGATTTGATCGAAGTACCACCCTTCGCACGGCAGCCTGCCCCGCAACTGCTTTTCAATTTCACTGTGAAATCGGAGCAGTACCAACTCAACGCGGACGCTTGCGGCGCCGGCGCTTCACACCATTGGAGGAATCCGATCCACCCTGCATGAAGTCCCAGGCGGCTGGATCAATCTGGAGCGGGGACCATTGGCCGGCTGCAATGTCGACGAACACCCCGTGGTGACCAATTCGATCCTTGGTCAGCAGAGGGGTCAGCACACTACTGATGCCCGCCTGAGCGACACAGGCGTTGATGCCGAACTCCTGCGCCCGGAGCGCTGCCGCCAGAGAGCAAGATGGCTCGGCATCGTCGTCCACGTCAGGAAGCCCAGGGAACAGATTGACCACATTCGGCAGCCGGGTCCCGGTGCTGTCCTTCCAAGTGAGGAGGTGGCCCAGAATGACCTGTCCAGTCACCGCGCCGTTGCCGAAATCGAGCCACATTACCTCTCGGGCTGTCTGGTCTGGAACAGCCCCCTTCGCCCGCTTGCAGCGGAAATATTCGCCAATCTCTACTCGCACGCTGGCCCGGTCCACGCATGTCACAAGCAAGTCCTGACCCGGACTGAAGGCACCATCCAGTAAGCGTGGCGTTGCGAACTCCGGCCTGGCGCACCAGTTCAGGCCAAACCCGACATTGAATCGAGCAGCAAGCACCTCTGCTTTGTTGTAGCCGACATCACTGGGGTAGAAGCGTTGGCGGCCGACATTGCTCTCCGACACAACGTCGCCATCCCACAGACGCACCGACAACCCTCGGGGGTGTCCGAGCGCGAGAAGAACCAGGTGAAGGCGCGCCAAGGCGTCGGCAACCTCACTCCCGGTACCGCCACACCCGACCAAATCGACCTTGATGGCCCTCTCCATCCAAGACGAAGGGGCTGAAAATGTTGCCGTGCTCATAGAGGTTCTCCGATAGTGAGAACACCCTTCACTAGGTTGAGCGCACCGCAACCCGGGCTGATCAGAATCAGTCCCAACGCAGCGCGGCAGCGCTGCTGTACTCCTGTACGTTGCCCTCAAAGAAGTTGCGCTCCTTCCGAAGGTCGACCATCTCCGCCATCCATGGGAATGGGCTCTCTGTCGGCGGATACAGTGGATCCAGCCCTATCTGTGCACAGCGACGATTCGCGATGTAGTGCATGTAGTTGACGAACATCCCCGCATTCAATCCGAGAACACCTCGGGGCATCGTGTCGCGGGCGTATGCAATTTCCAACTCCGTTGCCTCAGCAATCATGTCGCGAAGCTGGGCCTGAAACGCCGGCGTCCAGAGGTGAGGGTTCTCGGCCTTGATCTGGTTGATCACGTCGATGCCGAAGTTCATGTGCATCGACTCGTCCCTGAGGATGTACTCGATCTGCTCGCTGACTCCGGGGAGTCGGTTTCGCCGACGAAAACTCAGGAGCTGAACGAATCCCACATAGAAAAAGATGCCCTCGAACACCACGTAGAACGCAACCAGGTCCCGAAGCAGCCGCTGGTCGTTCTCCGGCGTTCCAGTCTGGAAGTCACGGTCGGCCAAGCTCTGCGTATACGGCAGGCTCCAAGCTGTCTTGTCATGTACAGAGGGAACCTCACGGTACATATTGAAGAGCTCGGATTCATCCATCCCCAGACTCTCAATGCAGTACTGGTAGGCGTGCGTGTGAATCGCTTCCTCGAAGGCCTGTCGCAACAAGTATTGACGACATTCGGGATTGGTGATGTGGCGATACACAGCCAGGACCAGGTTGTTAGCGACCAACGAGTCGGCCGTGGCGAAGAAGCCCAGGGCACGCTTGATGATGACGCGTTCGTCATCGGAGAAACCGTTGGGGTCCTTCCACTGCGAGATATCGGTCCCCATCTCGATCTCCTGCGGCATCCAGTGGTTATTGCACGCCGCGAGGTACTTCTCCCACGCCCACTTGTACTTGAACGGCACCAGCTGATTGAGATCGGCTCGGCAGTTGATGATCTTTTTATCGTCCACCTGAATTCGGCTGGCTCCTATCTCCAACGATTCGAGCCCTGTTGCCCCGGATTCTTGCTTCGATAGTGAGGGTGTCAGCTGAAAATCTTCTGCCCGGGGCACGGGTGGTATTGGACCTGCAGGACCCTCGACCGGGTCATCCCATTCAAGCATCTTCCTTCTCCTGAGCTTCCTCCGCTCCTAGACCGAGCGCGGCCCCAAAGCGGGCTCGGATTCCGATCTCAGCGGAGCCGCCACCGCCTGAGCCACAACCGACGTGACACCGGCCATGTCCGAATAGATGCTCTCGGGGAAGAATCTCAGTACACGCCAGCCGTTGACGCACAGGAGGTTTTGCCGCAGCCGGTCTCGTTTGAACCCCTTGAGGGTTTTCCCGTGGTGCTGCCAACCGTCCACTTCGATCGCCAGTCGCTCATCAGGAAGTGCGATGTCGATCCTGAACTTCCGGCCTGGCACGGCGCCGGCGAACTCCCTTACGACCTTGTCCCCGTAGATCGCGAAAAGCCTCTGATAAAGGAGCTCATGGGGCGGCGAAGCGCTGTCACAGCTTTGTCGGTATACCGACATTTGCGATGCGACACGATCAGGAATGGTCGGACGCTCAGAGATCCAGCCCCGTTGTAGCGCGTGATCGACACTGAATCGCACGGCCATGGCTAGAAGAAAAGGGCGCGTTCATTTCGCCCCCGCATCCTTTCTGCGATATTGATCGGATTGCTGCCGGGTCGCAGTCCATTTCCGGCGCCTGGCTGCTCCGAGGGCATTCGACGACCATCAATCCCGGACACCTTTCCGGGAATAGTCGACGCTTCGACGTATCCCTTCTTGCGCTTGCTGCGGACGAGCTTGCCAAACTCTTTCATCAAATCGCGGCCTCGCAGATCAATTTCCCGCGTGGTTCCCCCACCTTGATGTGAGCTGGGGAGACGACCATACCGGGTCAAGAGCGACACAGATCCATCAGTGAAACTTCGCGCTTCGATCTCATAGAACTTGCGTGCGCCAGGCAGCGTATTGATCAGCCACCGGTACTCGATTCCAGCTATATCGGTCATGACCACTCCAGTCGGAATGGTTCATTGTTCGTGCTGACGGCAGCCCCGCAATCAGTCGAACCAGCCGGCAAGCTCCGCCAGCGACACGCCCAAGAACAGCGACAGCATCACGCCGAGCACAAGGGCTATGTCGCGCCAGAGTTGAGCGCGTCGAGTCTGACGGCTGAGTGCGTTGTCCGCAGCATGCCAGCCCTGCTGAAGTGCCCCGTTCATCAACTGGTCAGCCCCCTCGCGCTGAACATCATTGGCGCCCGCCCGTTCACGATCCAACCGGGCACGGACGCCAGCGTTGTAGGCAGACTGCAGCGGATCTTCACCGTTCGTGAGCAGCGGCATCAGTGCCACCCCTCCTCCAGCGACTCGGCTTCGGATCCCGCGACTTCCACTTTGATCATCAGCAGCCGCGATGCGGCTTCCAACATTTGGCGTTCCTCCGCGGAACCTGGGGCCACCTGGATATCCGAAACCAGCGCCTGCACGCCGCCGCTAACACTCAGCAACGTGTCGAGCATATCGTGAGCCTCCCCGAGGTTTTCGGGATACGCAGACGGCTCCATATCGGGCCAAACGTATTCCACAAAGCGCTGTGCAGCGGCATTTGCATCCATGGCTGTTGCTCACTGAAGGTTTGAGTTTTAGACGCTTGGGAGACCCGTTCTCCACTCGAAGCGTGCACGTCATAAAAAAGCCCGGCCGAAGCCGGGCTGAACAACTGCGCAGGTGACGTTGAGGAGGGAGGAAGCAATCGACCTGCGCGCTCGTACCACAACCTCTTAGACGGCCAAGCCCACCGGATCGCTTCATTCTCGTGGCGCCCGCAGTATCGTCGAGACACAGCCGTCAGGCTCATAGCCGCAGAAGCTGGCGTGCTCCGGCCGGTGAACCAGGCGATCGAGATAGATAGCCTCTCGTCCGTCGACCTCAACAACCACGCCGAGAACCCGAGCAAGGATCACCTCTGAAGATCGCGTCAGTCGAATCGTCGCAATGTCATCGACGATATCGACCGTACCGCTCACGTGACCGGGAGCCTTACTCATGCCACGTTACCCAATGCTGAACCTTCAGGAATCACAGCATCTCAACCTTCAACGAATGGCGGCGGGAATCGCACCGACCAGCGCGGCACAAGCGCCCGCTCACCCGGGGCCAGCATGCGCCGAGGCAGTTGCGTTTCTACGTCCACTTCGATGCGGTACTTCATTGGGGTTTCGCCGATCACACGGCATGGGAGTTCACGCCGATGGGCGACGGCGTCGATCACCAGCAGCGCTCGGCGCCCTCGAGCTACGGGTGCGAGCTGAGCGCCCGGAGTAGGTTCAGCGTCCAATTCTCGTTCTCCTCGAAGTCGACAGATCAACGGTGTGTTGCGGGTCGCTCCACTCTGCTGAAGGTCTAAAATCCCGCAACAAACTATGTCTGCCCAGCGGTGGACCTGCGGACCCACAAGCGACCGCGTTCGCTTTCTCGCCGCTCAATTCGACGAGCCTCTTCGAGTCGTAGAACGACAGCTCCCACACGATCAGCAGTAGTGCCGAGTGCAGCTGCTATCTCTCCGGAAGTCACACCCCGCGGAGCCAGGCTGACTGCTCGAAAAACCTCTGCGCGGCCTACCGGCCGGCCCCGCCGGCGCCCCGTCGGTGCACTTTGGCTATCCACTTGTGGCTTCCCACACGAGCCGACCAGGGCCAACATCGGCGTAAAGCCAGGAAAGCGCTCGATCACCACCCGGCCCTCATCGAGTAGCTGCTCGACCTCCTCGACCAGTTCGTTGAACTCGAAGGCGCGCTCCAGCCAATCGTGAAGGGCCGCCAAGCTCATACGATTGTTCCGTAGAGCATCCAGGACTGCATTCCTGCAGCTGGGCGCACGGTAGTCGTCACTCAGATGGACAAGAGTGGGCGTCGTCTGAAGGGCGTTGTAGTGCCCGATACTCCCCATGGCGGCGCCCATCAGTGCCACCGGTCCGAAGACTGAGTGTGAATCTTCAGGGGGACCAGTTCGAGCGCTTCGTCGCAGCCCAAGTACCGGCGGACCGTAGAAAGTTGGTGCACGAGACGCAGCACCGGCGCCACCAGCGAGCGAGCATCCGCGGCGTGGCCAGCATCCCAGAAGGGCCCCTGGTCGAACCCAAACGCGGCCGCCACAGAGATCACCACCCCATCGTCGGCCGACGAAGCAACACCAGCGACACCGTCACATTGAAGCCACAGGCGACCATCGACGCTCACCGACACACTGTCGTCCCGTGACACCACGCGCAATGGCCGTTTGAGCGCCGATCGGACCTTAATGATGAGCCCGCGGCTCTCAATCGCGGCTTGATGCGCTCGATCTTCCGAGCCTGAGTAGGCATGAGTCTGTGGGTGCGGCGCCATGATCGCTCCTGGTGTAGTGGAGCAATCAATCTGGCCAACGCCTACCGCCCCGCAAGGGGGTCAGCAGGCCGGGTACCGTCGCCAGGGACTGTTGCGCGAACAGCGGCGTCCGTGGTCACTTGGAGAACCTGCTACGAGCGTCAATGCTCGACGTGCTGGCCACCGGCGCAACCGAGCTGCCATCGCTGAGGTGCTGATGCCGCATCGCTGCGCCCACTGAGCCAGCGTCAGCGTTTCGCCATCCAGAGTGAACTCGCTGTCACCGCGCAATGGTCTGGTGTTCACTTGTCGAAGGTTCGCCCGCCGAGGTTTTTCTTGAGTAGCAGCTCTCCCCGATGCACAGGAATGTCCTTGGGAGCCTCAACACCAAGGCGTATCTGACCTTGCTTGATATCGAGCAGGGTTATCTCAATGTTTCCCCCGATGATGATGGTTTCGCCAATGCGACGCGTGAGAATGAGCATGATGATGACCGTCCTGGTCCCAGCTGATGCTGAGCTGTTGATGTTGTCCTGTTGAAGGGCTTGCGCCCAGCATTTCTACACTTTTAACAGGTTAACAACTTCTTTTAGGGTCGGCATAAAGCCTTTATAAACAGCGACATAAACAACGAACGAGCACCACATTTAGGGCCAGAAGGCGCCGATTTTAGGTCCGTTGGGCTACGGATTTAGGGCGACCGAGCACCGGATCTAGGGGTTAGGGGCATCAGATTTAGGGAAAGGGCTACGGATTTAGGGCCTCGATCCGCTGAGGTGCCCATATTTAGGGACTGCCGCGCTGAGGGCTACAGATTTAGGGGGGGAGAGTGACCCATAGCACCGTCTAAATCTGAGCTCTGCCTTATTTTCGCCCTAAATCTGTATACCTTTCGCCGGTGGACTGACCTCCGGCAGCTCCTCTCATGCCGTTACCGGCGACCTCCCCCTAAATCTGTAGCCCTCAACCCCAATGCTGGTGGCGCGAAGCATCCGATGGCGATTGCTACGCGAGGCGCTGATGCTTTCGGAAAAATATCGCAAAAACAGGTGGATGCAGGGCGTGTGGGCCTGCGATCTGACCTCTCGATGCTGAAATGTGACCGAAATTAGGACTTCCAGCCGGCAGTTTCAGTCACTCCGCTGCTCACGCTGCCCTGCTCATCCCAGTTCCCGAGCCATAGCGCCTGGTCGCGATGCTGCCGATTGCCCCCCTAAATCCGTATACCGCAAGGCGATCAGCCCCCAAGGCCCTGCCTCCGATCCTCCCGAAACTGCCCAGAACCCCCTAAAGTCGGGCACCTCAGCGGATCGAGGCCCTAAATCTGTAGCTCATACGCACGGACTTGAGCCGCCGCCCGCTACGGCCCGAGTGCCTGAAGGTGACCGTTCGTCGGCCGACAATTCGAGGTATCGCAATAGGTTATGGTCTATCGGTAGCCGGATTTAGGGCGTCCTGCTCTTGTCAGCACACGGAAGGCATTCCAAGACTCGCCCAACAAGGAGATTCCATGGCAGCGAATGCAGTAGCGAGGGCGACGCCGGACAGTTACGTAATACAGGCAAACAATCTCGCCCGCGGTCGCGTCGACCGCGACATCTCGATCCACGCCACGCGCCTCCTTCTGGTCTCAATCAGCAAGGTCGAGCATGAGGCTGGTGATCTGTTCGATCAGATCCTGATCTCCTCGCAGGAGCTGAGAGAGATTTTCCCGAGTTACTCTCGCAGCAAGGCCCTGGGGACGTTTCTTGACGAGGCAGCTGACATTCTTCTCGGCCTGCGCGCTGAGACTTACAACGGTCGAGAGGGGTGGCGCAAGGTCAACCTGGTGCGATCATCGCAGTACCACCCCGGCCGCGGCTTGTTGGTGCAGTTTGATCCGGAGATGCACGAGGTGCTGCTTCGGCTGAAGGGGAGGTTCACCAAGTATCAGCTGCGATCGGTGGCAAGTCTCTCGACGAACTATCAGATCGTGCTCTATCAGTTCCTGCGCTCCTACACCCATGAGCATGAGATTGATGTCATGTTCGAGGACTTACGCCGGCGCCTCAATATCGGCCCAACCGAGTATCAGCGAACAGCCCTGTTCATTCAGCGCATCCTCCGGCCGGCGCTTGATCGGATCAACGAGACGACGGATCTCACGGTCACGTACATCCCCCTCAAGGAAGGTCGGAAATACTCTGGCTTTCGGTTCAAGATCTCGCTCAAGGAGGGCGAAGCCCTCAGCCCCCTGACAACTGCAGCGATCCGGATGCTCCAATCCAGATCGGTGACGCCGGAGCGGGCGAGGGAATTCGGGATGGCCCTGCCGCTGGAGACCATTTTGCAGACGATGGCCTACGCTCACTACCAATCTGCCAAGAAGGCTGAAGCCGGCCAGCGAACCATGCAGAACCTCGGAGCCTACATTGCAAAGTGCCTGTCACAGCCGTTGACCCTCCCGGAGAACGACGCCGCGTTTTCTCGTGCTCAGAAGGCAATTGCGAGGGAGTTCCGCATGAATGTCTACGAGCTGATGACCAGCGCCGAGCGCGACTCCATCCGGTCCAGCTTCCGAGCAGGCCTATCAGGGCGCCTGGCCGTCGAATGGGACCGATTTGACGGCCCAGAAACGAGCGAGCTCAAACAGATTTTCGCTGAGCACCTGGCCACAATCATCAGTCCCGAATCAGGTCGGACTCGGCTTTACATTGGTGGTATGCCTGGAGCTCGCGCGGATCGCGCTATCGCCTCCAGGACGGTGACGAGCTGACGCAGATCGTGCCACAGCCCTTTGGGCACCGTTTGGTAGTGCCCTCCCAGTCGTGGCCACAGAGCGAACAGTGAAGCCATCTTGGGACGTTGTTTTCTGAAGCCGCAGCCAGCGGGTGCTCGGTGGTGTGTCGTCCTCGCCCCGCAGGGAAGCTCGACCTCTCTTTCAATCCGGTTTGGTGAGCACGTTGCCGATCATGCAGCGATTGCAGACGCTCTTCAGCGCGGGCGCTTTCGTTTGCCAGCACAGCGAATAGATCGGGATGGTCGATCCATCGCAGCCCCTCCAAATGATCGAGCTGACCACGAAGGATCTGTGAGCAACTCCGTTCGGCTGAGGACTCGGTCACCATCAATTTCAGAACGGGCCCCAAATCCATTGCCAGCACCCACGATTCGGTAGGCGTAGCCAGCTGGGCTTGAGGTCGTGAACGTTCCGGGTGGAAGAGGAATATGAGTACGCGCTGATCGCCGACGTATCCCTCAAGATCCGCAGTGCCGTATGGCGTTGCGATCAATGTCCGGCAGTCTTCGATCGAGACGGTCTGAGCAGCCGCGACGGTGGGACCGTAGCCCGATCGCAATCGGAACTCGGGCAGATGGCATTCCAGGGAACGAATGGCCGCAAACTGCTGCAGCGCCATCTGGCGAATCGACACCCACGCGGAATAGTCACACGTTGAAATCGGTCGGCTTTGGGTCGCGTCGGAATCGTGGGCGAAATGCCAGGCGTTTACTTCGCCCTGTCGCGCGCTAAGGCGGGCCTTGCAGGACGGACAGATGCACCCGCAATTGCGCCCGCGAGGCACTGCAGCAACATCAACCAATTCACCTCGACCGACATGCAGTCCAAACGGAATGCGTTCCATACCCCTGACCTGGCGTTTTTCCCGATGGGGAAGGTTATCCCGTCAACAGGCGCTCGCACAGCCTTGCGTCAGGATCGGCACCACCAATGATCGTCTCAGTGACGACATCGGCCATCGGGAAGTCGAGATTGGCCTTCACGGCTTCTCGAATGCAGGACAACGGATCGTCAAAGCGCTGAACCGGACGGCTGATGTGCCCCCGGCGGTCAGCTACATGTACGGCAAGCCGGTACCGGCCTTGACGGCAGTCTGGCTCTCGCGAGGCAACAATCCTGACACTGCCCCCGCCATCGGAATGGCACAACACCTGGTCGAATAGCGTAGTCATCCTG